>NZ_JBFXGG010000040.1:0-29598 GCF_050178255.1 Desulfococcus sp.
AGGGGATGTTCGATGAGACGCCCCACGGCGATGACATCCATACCTTCGGCGGCAGCGATTACGGTCTGGGGCTGGTAGGAAACAGCCAGATCCACCTGTCCCGAGACCGCCAGCTTCAAGGCGTCGGCGGTTTCGGAGGGGCTCACGATCCTGACGTCGATCCCGGCCATCTCGAAAAGCCCCCGATCACGGGCCACATAGATCGGCAGATGATCCACATTGGGAAACCAGTCCAGCATCAGGGTGAGTTTCTCCGCGGCTGACGCCGTGGAAAAGAGCATCAGAACGGCGGCGATTGCCGGCATGATCCATTTCTTTCTCATTTCTCTCTCCTTCGAATTCTCTTGTTGCGTGAAAACGACCGAAAAACACGCCAAAGTTCGGCGCTCCTCGCAGGCTACGCTTTTTTGACTTTCCAGGCCACGGCGCGCCTGCCGATGGCGTCCACGGCGGCCCACAGTCCAAGCCCCATGACGGACAGATAGAGAATGGCCGCAAAGACCAGGTCCACGCGCAGTCGGGCGTTGGCCTGGATCATCAGATAGCCGAGCCCATGCTGGGCCCCCACCCATTCGCCGATCACCGCGCCGATGGTGGCCACGGAGACGCCCACCTTGAGGCCGGTGAAGAAATTCGGCAGGGCCCACGGCCACCAGAGGAGGCGAAGGGTCTGCCGGAAACCGGCGCCCATCAGCCTGAAAAGGATGCGATATTCCCGGTCGCACCCCTTGAACCCCTCGAGGAGGCTTACGGTGATGGGGAAAAAGATGATGACGGCGGCCATCAGGACCTTGCTGACGATGCCGTAGCCGAACCAGACCACCAGCAGGGGCGCCACGGCAAAGACGGGTACGGCCTGGGAGGCAACCAGAAGCGGCGTCAGGGAGCGCTCGACGGCGGGGTGTGAAAACATGGCCGTCGCCACCGGTACGGCGACCGCCACCGAAAGCGCTATGCCCAGAAGAATCTCCAGGAGCGTCGTCCCGGCATGGGACAGCAGCAATGGGGCGTTTTCCACCGCGACGATGCCGATCCGGGACGGCGCCGGGAGGATAAAATCGGGAACGGCGAGGTATCGGCATGCCGCCTCCCACACCGCCAGAAAGACGACGATCAAAGCCGGGGGTACAAGCCTACCGGGGGTCATTGTTCAATTCCCGGTCCAGCCGCGCCATCACGGCGGTTTTGGCCCGGATCAGCTCGGGATCGTCGGGCCGCCGGGGTTTGGGGGCCTTGAGGCGGCAGCGGCAGAGGACGTTCATGGGCATCTGCGACAGAACGTAGAGGTCGTCGGCCAGCAGGAGTCCTTCCTCGATGTCGTGGGTGATCATGAGCAGGGTTCTGTGAAAGGCCTGCTGAAGCATCAACAGCAGGCCGTGGAGGCTTCGCCGCGTGATGGCGTCCAGGGCGGAAAGGGGTTCGTCCAAAAGCACCAGCTCGCGTTCGAACATGAGGGTCCGGACCAGCGCGCACCGCTGGCGCATCCCCCCGGATATCTCACCCGGGAGGTAGGCTTCGAATCCATGGAGTCCCATCCGTTGGAAAAGCGCAGCGGCTTTTTCCCGGGAGGCCGCAGGATCCGCCCCTGCAATGGTCGTCGGCAGTAATGCGTTGTCCATGAGCGAACGCCACGGCAGGAGCAGATCCTTCTGCTGCATGTAGGCGGCGACCCGCCCCGCGTCGGGAATGACGTCACCCATCCAGGAGACGGTTCCCGCGTCCGGCGACACCACGCCCGTCAACAGATCGAAAAGGGTGGTCTTGCCGCAGCCCGACGGGCCGATCAGGACCGCGAAACTGCCGCGGGGGATCTCCAGATCGAAACCGTCCAGGACATCGAGTTCGTCGAATCGTTTGACCAGTCGCGAAATTTTCAGCACGGCAGGCTCCCGCCGTTCGGACATCCGTTTGAAAACGCCGTTGTCATGTTGACCCCGCTGGGTTTGGAAAAAAGATGCTAGGATTTAGTTCATATCCCCCCCGTTGTCAATCCGCCGCACCCGGGAAACCCTTTATAACCCCATAACCTCATCATCACTTAATCATTCAACTTTCGACTTTCGACTTTCATAGGCCGGTGCCGAGAGGATACGGCCCTCGCCCCACGCGGTTTCGTTCAAGTGCCGCTAAAGCTTGCTCCGGGCGGCCCGGAAACTCGCTTGCGCTCAAACAGTCCGGGCCGCTGATCCGCCGCGGCGCTTAAGCGGCACTAAAACTCACCGCTGAAGGGGCGCGAACCGTATCCCCCCGGCACCTCTATCCGGCCATCGCATGAAAGTCGAAAGTTGCATTAACCACTTAACCACTTAACCACTTAATCACTTAACCCCATAACCCCGTCCAAAGTTCAGGACTTGATTTTATGCACCAACCCTGATAACACCCCCCAACAGACGGCAGGAAAAGGGTCGTAACCGCCGAAAGCGACATGCCATCGCAAGTCGATTCCATCCGATATCCTGCCGTCCATACATCCGAATAGGGGTGTTCCGAGCCTGGATGCCGGAACTGAGATAATACCCTTTGAACCTGATACAGTTCGTACTGTCGTAGGGAAATCGGAGACGGAACCCGGCGCCGCCGTGATCACGATAAGTTCACCGCGCCTCCCGCCGCGACAAACCCTGCCCAGACATCGACGGTATCCACCAACATCGCGGGAGATCGACAACATGCTTTCAAAAGGATCGGCCGTCAAAAGAACGGACACACGCAAGACCGCCTACGCCGTCATCTTTGTCGCCATGGGCGTCGCCCTGGCACCTTTCACCTCCATCCCCGTCGGCATTGCCAGGATCAATCCGACCCAGCATTTCGTCAACATTCTGGGGGCCGTCATTCTCGGACCCTGGTGGGCGGTCATGATCGCCGGGGTCATCGGGCTCATTCGCAACATCACGGGGATGGGCACGCTTCTGGCCTTTCCCGGCGGGATGATCGGCGCTTTCCTGGCGGGGATCGTCTATGCCGGGACCCGAAACCTCTATCTGGGAGCGGCCGGCGAGATCATCGGCACCGGCCTGATCGCACCGGTGGTGAGCGCGCTGCTCGTGGCGCCGTTTCTCATGGGGCAGGCCATTCCGCTCCTGGCCTTGATCCCCTCCTTTCTGGGCAGCACCCTTGCGGGGTCGGTGCTGGGGGTCATGGCCGTGAAGCTGCTTCATCGGGCCGGCATCATCGAACTCGGGGCATGACGCGCAGGGAAAGCTTCATCGCCGTCGCGGGCCTCCGGTACGCCTATGGAAAAGAGACGCCCTGGATCCTGAAGGACGTCGATCTGGAAATCCCGCCGGGTGAGCACCTCCTGGTCGCCGGCGCCAGCGGTTCAGGGAAGTCGACCCTGGCCAGGACCTTGAACGGCCTGATTCCCCATTTTTACGGGGGGCGCCTGGAAGGTGAGGTGCGGGTCGGCGGGGAGTCGACCCGTGATCGCACCGTTGCCGACCTTTTCGACCAGGTGGGGATGGTGTTTCAGAATCCCGAGGCCCAGCTGTTCAATCGAACGGTCCGCCGGGAGATCGCCTTCGGTCTGGAGAGTCTGGGGCTTCCCCGCCGGGAGATGCTGCGCCGTATCGACGGCATCGCGGCGGAGACGGGCATTGGGCATCTGCTCTCCCGGGCCCCGCATCAACTCTCCGGAGGGGAACAGCAGATGGTCTGCATCTCGGCCGTGGCCGCCCTGAAACCGAAAATGATCGTTCTGGACGAACCCTTTGCCAACCTCGACGGAGAAAACGTCGCCAGGATCCGGAAAACGCTGGTGCGGCTTGGAGAAAAGGGTACGGGGGTGATGGTCTGCGAGCACCGCCTCGGGTATGCGGGTTACGACGCCGCACGGATGGTGGTCCTGGCGGACGGCCGAAAGGTCCTGGACGGACCCGCGAAAGCGGTGCTCAGCCGGGATCTCGGCGTCTACGGGCTCGAAGCCCCCACATGCGGGCAGGCTTCCGGTCTCGGGGCGTCCGGTTATGAAATCCGCCCGGAGGCTCCCGGCCGGGGTGCCGCGGGGGACAGGCAGCCCATCATCGAACTGGACGGCGTTTCATTTGAGCGGGGGGGGCGCCGGATCATCGACAACGTCAGCCTTTCCATCGACAGAGGGGAGTGCGTCGCCATTGTCGGCCCCAACGGCGCGGGCAAGACCACGCTGCTCAAGCTCTTCAACGGCCTTTTCCGACCGGTGTCGGGGAGAGTCCTGCTGAACGGGAAAGACATCCGCAAGGAAAAAGTCTCACGCCTGGCCCGGCATGTGGGCATGGCTTTCCAGAACCCTTCGGGCCAGTTTTTCAAGCTGACGGTATGGGACGAGATCACCGTAGCGGCGAAGACCCTGAACCGCTATGATCCGGAATGGATCGATACCCTGATCCGGCTTTTTCGTCTGGGCGATCTGGTGACGCGCCCCCCGTACCGCCTGAGCAGCGGCGAAAAAAAACGGACGGCCTTCGCGGCGGCCCTCTCGGCCCGGCCCGACATCCTGATTCTGGATGAACCCACCTCCGGCCAGGACCGGCACTTCAAGAATGCCCTGAGCGGTTTTCTTGCCGAACTTCAGGAACAGGGACAGACGGTGGTTCTGGTCACCCACGATCTGGGGTTCGCCGAAACGTGCGCTCCGCGCTGGCTTTATCTTGACGGCGGCCGCATCATTGCACAGGGGGCGCCCCGGCGGGTGTCGGCGGGCTCATGTCCCCCGGTTTACGGCGCCGGATCGGAGGCGGCGGGCCTTTGTGGAGGGATGGGTGCCGGTGCTTGATCCCAGAACCAAACTGATTCTGGCCGTCTTTTTCGCAGCCGCGACAGCCGTTCTCGAGCCGGTCCGGCTGGTAGGCGCGGCCTGGGCGATCCTGATCCTGACGCTTTCGATTCTGGGGTTTCTGAAGGCCTACGGCCGATGGCTGATGCTGGTCCTGCCCATGGCGGTCATATTCGGCGGGGTGACCGCGTGGTCGGTGCATGCGGCCGCCGGCATGATGGCCGCCCTGAAACTCCTGACCCTGACCACGGTCTTTTTCATCTTTTTTTCGACAACGCCGGCGGAAGACCTGGCCAACGCCCTGGTCAAGGCCGGTCTGCCCTACGGCATCGCCTTCATCATGAGCACGGCGTTGCAGTTCGTGCCGGTTATCGGCCGGAAAGCCGGAGATGTGCTGGATGCGCAGCGGTCCCGGGGGATTCCGGTGGAGCCGGGGTGGGGGGCGCTGAAACATTATCCGGCCTTTTTCATCCCCCTGCTCCTCCAGTCCTTTCAACTGGCCGAGGAATTGGCGGAGGCCATGGAGGCCCGCGGCTTCGGCCGACCGGGCCGGACCTTTCTCGCCGAATATCGCCTCAAGGCCGCGGATTGGATCGCGCTCGGGGTATCGGGCATCGCCCTGGCCGGATTTCTGTTCTGGAAGCTGAGCCGTTAGCCTGCCCGATTCCCGGTTGTCGCATCGATTTTTCGACCGCCGGCCTGAAGAGCCCTTGAGATCTTTGTGGATTTCTGGGATAATGGCGGAAAAATTCCGAGACGGGGAGGGAACGCAGCATGACGATCCGATATCTTGACAAGATGTTCAAGCCGGCGTCGATGGTCCTGATCGGCCCCGGTCCCATGCCTGGGACCGTCGGAAACGTCGTGCTCCAAAATGTCCTCGGGTCCGGTTTCGAGGGGAAAATCTTCCGGGTCGATCCCGGGCCGGAAACGCCGGCATCCCCGGCGACGGACATACCGACGTACGCGCGGATCTCCGAACTTCCCGAAGTACCCGATCTCGCGGTCATTCTGAGACCGCCGGCAGCCGTCCCCGGAATCCTTCGGGAACTGGGGGAGAAGGGCACCCGCGCAGCAGTGGTCATGATGCCGGGGCTGTTCGAAAAACACCCGTGGACGCGGGAGCGCCTCGGCCGGGAGATGCTGGCCGCTGCAAAGCCTTACGGCCTTCGCATCATCGGACCCGGCTCCCTGGGGATCATGTCGCCGTTGGCCTTTCTCAATGCCGGTTATGCCCACATCCACGCATTGTCCGGATGGCTCGCCTTTGTCGGGCAGTCCGACAATATGATCGCTTCCGTTCTGGACTGGGCGACCCACCACCGGATCGGATTTTCCCATTTCGTTTCCCTGGGCGACTCGGCGGACGTCGACGTCGGGGATATGCTCGATTATCTTGCCAACGATCATCACACCCGTGCCGTCCTGCTCTATGTCGAAACCGTCGCCGATGCCCGGAAATTCATGTCGGCGGCCCGGGCCGCATCCCGGATGAAACCGGTCATCGTTTTCAAGGCAGGCAGGGCGGGGCCCATCGTTCCGGACGGTGTTTCCCATGTGGAATCCGACGCCGTTTACGACGCCGCCTTCCGCCGTGCCGGGATGCTCCGCGTGAGCAGCATCCAGGCGCTTTTCGACGCCGCCGCCACCCTGGCCGCTCTTCAATCGGTGACCGGCAGCCGGCTGGGGATTCTCACCAACAGCAGCGGCGCCGGCGCCCTTGCCGCGGACAGCCTCATCGCCGGGAATGGGCGCTTGGCCGAGTTCACCTCCAAAACCGCCGCCCGACTCCGGCGGATGCTTCCGGCAACGTCCCCTCCGGCAAATCCCCTCAATCTTGGAGAGGACGCCGATCCCGACCGATATGCCGCCGCCCTGGAAATTCTCCTGGAGGATCGACACACCGATGCCGTACTGGTCCTCAACTGCCCCCATGCTATTGTCTCCGGCACTGCGGTCGCACGAGCCGTTATCGAGGTCTTTCGGTCGAAGCTGGATCCCTATGGAAAACGCCATACCCTGCTGACCAACTGGATCGGCCGGGGGGCGGCCGTGGGACACGGGCGGCTTTTTGCAGAAAACGCCATCCCCACTTACGAAACCCCGGACGACGCCATACGGGCGTTCATGCGGATGGTCCGCTACCGGCACAACCAGGAAATGCTCATGGAAACCCCGCCGAGCATCCCCGACGCCTTCTCGCCCGTCGGCGACACCCCGCGGAAGATCATCGGGACCGCGCTTGCCCGGGGCCGTGATCGGCTTACCAAAGCCGAAGCATCGGCCCTTCTCGAGGCCTACCGCATTCCGACGGCAAAAATGGGCGGGCTCGCGGATGCGGAAAGGGCGGAAGTTGAGGTGAACTGCCGCTCCAATGCCCATGAATTGATGATCGGGATGACGGAGGATGCCCGATTCGGCCCCGTCATCCGTTTCGGGCACGGGGGGAACGCCGTCGACATCATCGACGACCAGGCCCTGGCCCTGCCGCCGCTCAACCTGCACCTGGCCGGAGAGGTCATGGAAAGAACCCGTATCTTCAAGCTGCTGAAGGGATACGGCGACACGCCCGCCGCCGATCTCGACGCCGTTGCGCTGGTTCTGGTCAAGGTGTCTCAATTGATCTGCGACATCGCGGAGATCCGCGAACTGGTCATCAACCCGATTCTGGCGGACCCCGACGGGGTGACGGTTATGGACGCCGCTTTCCGGATCTCGCCCTCGGAAAGCCCGCCGGAAGCGCGTCTGGCCATCCGTCCATATCCCAGGGAACTGGAGGCGGCGGTCCGGACGAAGGACGGCCGGGGCCTCCTGGTCCGTCCCATCCGACCGGAGGATGAACCTGCGTTCTGCGACCTGTTTGACAGCATGTCCCGGGAAGAGGTCCGCCTCCGGTTTTTTCGGTACATGAAAACGATCTCCCACACCCTGGCGGCCCGTCTCACCCAGATCGATTACAACCGTCAAATGGCCCTGGTACTGACGGACATGCCGGAACCCGGGGCAACGGCGTCGATTTACGGCGCGGTGCACGTCAACATGGATCCCGACAACGTATCCGCGGAGTTCGCCGTCATGGTCAGAAGCGACATGACCGGCATGGGGTTGGGCTCTCTCCTGATGCGGCAGGTCATGCAGTACTGTCGGCGTCGCGGGGTTTCCGAAATCTTCGGCGACGTTCTGGCGGACAATACCGCGATGCTGGCACTGGCCCGATCCCTGGGATTCCAGGTGGAACGCCGGCCGGAGGATCCGGCGGCGGTGGTCGTCCGCCTGCGCCTGGACGACGCATAGGCCCGTGTGGGAGGCAGGGCGGTGATGGACGCTTTACACGCTGTAAAAGGGGCCGACGTTTTGCGGAGCCTCGTCTTCCGGTCCGGCGCCGGGCGCTTTACCGGAAACGACGGGACGACACGGTGCCGGGAAGGACCCTGACGGTTCGGCACGGGCGTTGCTTCATACACATCGAGGCGTTGCTGTCGCCTTTGGGGGGAACATGACGAAAGACCACACCGACACAAAAAGCCCGGGATTCTCCTGGGATGCGGTACAATCCGCCCTGGCCGGGCTGCCGAACGGCGCCGGCCTCAACATCGCCCATGAAGCCGTGGACCGGCATGCCGCAGGTCCCCTTCGGGATCGCACGGCCTTTCGCTGGATCGGCGAGGACGGTGATCCGCAGGACCTCTCCTATGGGAAGCTTTCGGCCCTGACCAACCGGTTTGCCAACGTACTCGAGGCCCTCGGCGTTGAAAAAGGGGACGGGGTCTTTGCCTGCGCCGATCGCATTCCGGAGCTCTACATCGCGGCCCTGGGCGCTTTCAAGCACGGCGCCGTTTTCTGCCCGCTCTTTTCCGCATTCGGTCCGGAGCCGATCCGTCAACGCCTCGAGCGCGGCAAGGCCCGGGTGCTGCTCACCACCGGCCGCCTGTTCCGGCAGAAGATATCGGCGCTGACAGAGCAGCTTCCCGACCTGAGGCACGTCATCCTCACCGACGCCGTCACGGCGGACACCCTCGCCTATCCGGATCTCATGGCGGCCGCCGCCGACACTTACGCCATCCCGCCGACGGATCCGGAGGACAGTGCCCTGCTGCATTTCACCAGCGGAACCACGGGCATGCCCAAGGGTGCGATTCACGTTCACGGCGCGATCCTGGTCCACCACATCACCGGAAGGCATGTGCTGGACCTGAGGGACCCGGACGTTTTCTGGTGCACCGCCGATCCCGGCTGGGTGACCGGCACCATCTACGGCATCATCACCCCCCTTCTCATGGGCGTCACCAGCATCATCGACGAAGGGGCGTTTGACGCGGCGCGCTGGTTTGAGATCCTGGCCTCCCAGGGGGTGACGGTCTGGTACACGTCGCCCACCGCCATCCGGCGTCTGATGCGCGTCCCCCCGGAGGAGATCCGCCGGTACGATCTCGGGCGCCTGCGGCATATTCTGAGCGTCGGCGAGCCCCTGCCCCCGGATGCGATCCTGTGGGGTCGGGAGGTTCTCGGCCGCGATATTCACGACACCTGGTGGCAGACGGAGACCGGCGGCATCATGATCGCCAACACCCCGGCCGTGACCATCCGGCCGGGATCCATGGGGAAGCCCATTCCCGGCGTGACGGCCGCCGTCCTCGAACGGCGGGAAGACAATACCGTCGCCGTCATCGAGGCGCCCGAAACCGTCGGGGAGCTGGGGCTTGCCGTGGGATGGCCGTCCATGTTCCGGGGATACCTCAACGAGCCCGATCGCTATGCGCGATGTTTTTCAGACGGCTGGTACCTGAGCGGAGACCTGGCCTGTCGGGATGCCGACGGCTATTTCTGGTTTGTGGGGAGACGGGACGACATCATCAAGACCTCCGGGCAGATGGTCGGGCCCTTCGAGGTGGAGCGCCTGCTCCTGTCCCATCCCTTTGTGGCCGATGCGGGCGTGATCGGCAAGCCCGACCCCATGATAGGGGAGGTGGTCAAGGCCTTCGTCGTGTTGAAGCCCCACATCCGGGCGGACGACGACACCCGTCGCGAACTCATGGCGTTTTCGCGGAAAAATCTGGGGGCGGCCATCGCGCCGGGGGAGATCGAATTTGCGGACAGCATCCCCAAAAACCGCGCGGGCAAGGTCATGCGGCGGCTGCTCAAGGCGCGGGAGCTGGGGGAAGACCTGGGCGATCTATCGACACTGGAGGACTGAGCCGGAAAACATACGGCCGGCGGATGACGGTCCCGGGTGTGCCGGGACCGTCATCCGTCGCCTTTTCCCGGCTTTCAGCCTCCCACCAAAAGGAGCGGACCATGACGATTCGGAATCTCGACAAGATGTTCAAACCCAAGTCCATTGCGCTCATCGGCGCCAGCGATACGCCCGGCACATTGGGAAACGTCGTTACGCGAAACCTGCTCGGCGCGGGATTCGAAGGGGATATTTTCCCGGTGAACCCGAAATATGCCACCGTATCCGGGGTTGCCGCCTATCCGGACGTCGCGAGGATTCCTTTTGTTCCGGACCTTGGCGTTATCGTGACCCCGCCGGATACGATCCCCGGCATCATCCGTCGCCTGGGGGAAAAGGGCACTCGGGCCGCCGTCGTCATCAGCGCGGGATTCATCGACGTACAGAACCGGAACGGACGAGCGCTGCAGCAGGCCATGCTCGATGCGGCCAAACCCTACACGCTTCGCATCATCGGCCCCAACTGTCTGGGAGTAATGGCGCCGGGCGGCTTTCTCAACGCCGGCTTTGCGCACATCCACGCCCTGCCCGGACGACTCGCTTTCGTGGCGCAATCCGGCGCAGTGATCGCATCGGTGCTCGACTGGGCTACCCATCGCCGGATCGGCTTCTCCCAACTCGTATCCCTGGGCGACATGGCGGACGTCGATTTCGGCGACATGCTCGACTATCTCGCCAATGACAGCCACACCCGCGCCGTCCTGCTCTACGTCGAGGCCGTCACCCATGCCCGGAAGTTCATGTCGGCGGCACGGGCGGCGTCGCGGATGAAGCCGGTCATCGTGGTCAAGGCCGGACGGCATGTCGAAGGGGCACGGGCGGCCGCATCCCATACCGGCGCCATGGCCGGATCCGACAGGGTTTACGACGCAGCATTCCGCCGGGCCGGCATGCTGCGGGTCAGCGACATGCAGGCCCTCTTCGATGCCGTCGGCACCCTTTCCGTCACCCAGTCGGTGTCCGGGGACCGGCTGGCCATTCTCACCAACGGCGGCGGGGTGGGGGTCATGGCTACCGACACCCTGATCAACAAGAAGGGGCGTCTGGCCGCCCTGAGCCCGGAGACCCTGGATCGCCTCGAGGATGTCCTTCCGTCCACCTGGTCACACGGCAATCCCGTGGATATCGTGGGCGACGCCGCCGGCGATCGGTATGCCGCCGCCCTGGAGAACCTGTTGGGGGATCCGGAAACCGACGCCGTCCTGGTGATCAACGTGCCCACGGCGGTGGCGTCGAGTTCGGAGGCGGCCCAGGCCGTCATCGATGTTTACAAGGAAAAAAGTCGAGCCCAGTCCCGGCCCAAAACCCTTCTCACCAGCTGGATCGGCGAAGGCGCCGCCGCGGGATCGCGTCAGCTCTTCACCGACAACGGGATTCCCACCTATCAAACTCCGGATGATGCCGTCCGGGCGTTCATGCAGATGGTCCGTTACCGGCACAGCCAGGAGATGCTGATGGAGACGCCGCCCAATGTTCCGGAACAGTTCAGGCCCGATCCCGGGGCGGTGAGGGCGGTTGTCGGGAAGGCCCTCTCGGAAGGGCGCGAGTGGCTCTCGGAAGCCGAGGCCAAAACGGTGCTGGGCGCCTACGGAATTCCCGTCGCCGAAACCCTGACGGCCGAAACCCCAGAAGCGGCCGAGCGTGTCGCCGCGGACATGGGGCTTCCCGTGGTCCTGAAGATTCTCTCCCGGGACATCACTCACAAATCCGATGTGGGCGGCGTCGCCCTGGATCTCGAGTCCCGGGCGCGGGTGCGCGAAGCGGCGGCGGCCATGCTGGGCCGGGTCCGGGAGGCCTTTCCCAAGGCGGTCATCGAGGGCTTCACCGTCCAGCCCTACATTAAGAAGCCCCACGCCCACGAGCTCATCGTCGGCATGACCGAGGACGAGCAGTTCGGACCCGTGCTCCTTTTCGGCCACGGCGGCACGGCCGTGGAGGTCATCGACGATCAGGCGCTGGCCCTGCCGCCGATGAATATGCATCTGGCTCACGAGGTCATGTCCCAGACCCGTATTTACCGGCTGCTCGAGGGCTATCGGGGAACCCCGCCGGCTGACCTCGAGGCCGTGGCCCTGACCCTGGTGGAAGTCTCCCAGTTGATCTGCGACATTCCCGAGATCAGGGAACTCGACATCAACCCGCTTCTGGCGGACCATGACGGCGTTATCGCACTGGACGCCCGGATGCGCGTGGCGCCTGTGGAAGATGCCGCGACGGATCGGCTGGCGATTCGACCCTATCCCAAGGAACTGGAGGAGATTATCCGGCTGCCCGACGGCCTGGAATTGATGCTGCGCCCCATCCGGCCGGAAGACGAACCGGGCTTTCAGGATCTCTTCACCCAGCTCTCTATGGAGGAGATCCGCCTTCGCTTCCTGCACTATATGAAGATACTTTCCCACTCCCTGGCGGCGCGACTGACCCAGATCGATTACGATCGCCAGATGGCTTTGGTGCTGACGGATCCGCCGGACCATGAGGGCAGGAGGGAGCTATACGGCGCGGTGCGCATCAGCGCAGACCCGGACAACGAGCGGGCTGAGTTTGCGATTCTGCTGAGGGGCGACATGACGGGCATGGGCCTCGGCCCCCTGCTCATGCGGCGGATCATCGACTATGCCGGAAAGCGCGGGATCGGTGAGCTGTACGGGGACGTCCTCGCCGACAACAAATCCATGCTGACCCTCGCCCGGGCCTTTGGGTTCAGGGCCAGGCCCGATCGGGAGGATCCCGGGATCATGATCGTGACCCTCCCGCTTTCAAAGGACTGAGGCCGGATCCCTGAACGCGCTCTCCGACAGCGTCAGGAAGGGCGGCCGGTCAGGGAATGAGCACCGAGGATCCCACGGTTTTCCGGTCCTCCAGATCCCGATGGGCCCTGGCTGCCTCGGCCAAAGGATAGGTGTTCCGAACCGCGATGGTGACCGCGCCCCGGCTTACCACATCGAAGAGGTCCCCGGCGTGGGCCGTCAAGTCCTCCCGCCGGGCGGTGTAGGTCATCAGGCTGGGCCGCGTCAGGAAGAGCGACCCCTTTGCCGCCAGGACGGCGGTGTCCAAGGGCGGAACCGGTCCTGAAGACTGGCCGAAGCTGACCATCGTTCCCATGGGTCGGAGGCAGTCCAGGGACTTCATGAAGGTGGCCTGACCGACGGAGTCGTAGACGACGTCGACCCCGCGGCCCTCCGTGACGGCCTTCACGCGTTCGGGAAAGTCCTCGGTCTTGTAAAGGATGGGATGGTGGCACCCGTTGGCCCTCGCCAGTTCGGCTTTCTCCTCGGATCCCACCGTTCCGATGACCGTGGCGCCGAGATGCCGGGCCCATTGGCAGACGATGAGCCCCACGCCGCCGGCCGCGGCATGGATGAGGATGGTGTCTCCGGCCTTGACGGGATAGCACCCCCGCAGCAGATAACGGGCGGTCATGCCCTGCAGCATCATGGCCGCCGCCTGGGTGGATGAAATCGTGTCGGGGAGACGAATGAGCCGGTGGGCCGGGATACGGCGTTTTTCCGCATAGGCCCCCGGCGGCAGCCCTGCGTAGGCGACCCGGTCTCCCACCGCCGCCTCGGTGACGCCGTCCCCGACGGCTTCGACGATCCCGGCCCCCTCCATCCCGATGACGCCCGGGAGGCTCGGGAGCGGATAGAGGCCGCTGCGATGGTAGACATCGATGAAGTTAAGCCCCACGGCCTCGTGCCGCAGCAGGGCTTCCCCGGGGCCGGGCGTGCCCGGATCGAATTCCTCCCAGCGCATGACCTCGGGTCCGCCGGTTTCGTGAATGACGATGGCTTTGGTCATCTCATACCTCCTTTTGACGGTATTTGGGCCCAAGATAGGAGAGGCATCCGGAAAGGGAGGCCAGGAGGGGACATTCCGTCTCGGGGATTCGGATCCCGAGCCGTTCCTGAAGCTTGATCGAGAAGTTCAGAAAGTCCACCGAACTGAACTCGAACTGGTCCCGGAACCGGGTATCCGGATCGAGTTCGGAAAGGTCCGCTTCCGGCGCAATGTCCCGGATGATCTCCAGGATGATGTTTTTGAGTTCGTCTGATGTCATAATATACTCCTTTTGAGGACAATTGAAAACAGCCGGGGACGCAAGGCCGGCGGACAGCGTCTACGGCCGTGGGCACGGCCTTCAGTCTCCCTTCATCAGTACATCCAGCTCAGCGCCGTCGACGATCTCCTGTTGAATGAGGACGGACGCCAGATGTTCGATCCTGTCCCAGTGCTTTTCCACGAGCATCCCGGCCTTGGCCGAGGCATCGCCGATCCAGTGCTGGATACGCTTCTCCAGTATCCCCTGAAACATGGTTTTTTCCACATGGTGCTGGAGGGTATCCACATGGACAAACCCGATCTCTTCGTCCATGCCCATCCCCGCGACGGCCGAATAGGCAAGTTGCGTGGCCTGCTCGAGGTCGATTCCCGATCCGCTGTCCATGCCGCTCGGGCCGAATTTCCGGATCTGGGCGATCCTTCCCGAGAGCATCACACAGATATTGTTGAAGATCTCCTCTTTGGTGAAATTGTCGTCGAAATCCTCGCCGGTGTAGGCGACAAACCCCAGGGTGTTGGATCGGGGCGTGATGGTGACCTGCTCGATCTTGACGTGGGGCAGGAGGGTCTGGGAAATCACCGCATGGGCCGCCTCGTGGATGGCGGTTTTCCTGAGGTCTTCCTCGATGTTCCGAATGTGTTTCCGGTCGAGCTTGCTCCCGTACTTGATGGTGTTGATCTGATCGATGAGGATCTCTTCGGTGATGCAGTCCAGATCGTTGCGGATGGCGTAAAAGGCCGCCTCCTGACCGATGCGTTCGAGCTCGTATCCGCTCATCCCCGAGATATAACGGATGACCTTGTCGACGTCGATGTTGCCGTCGTTGGGTTTTTCGAGGATTTTCTCGATGAAGAACCGCCGGGCCTCACGATCGAGCTCCGGAACCTCGACGGAAATGTCGATCCGGCCGGGGGAGACCAGATCGGGGTTGACGTCCTCCCGGTTCTGGGCCGTGACGATGGTGAAGACGAACTCGGCGGGATCCGAGGAGACGGCTTCCAGCTCCATCAGGATCTGTTCCACCGATATGGGGGTGAGCGTCCCCTCCACGACGCCCTTGATGTCGATTTCGTCCAGAAAGACGATGCTGGGGGCGAACACCCGGGCCTTCTGGTAGACCTGCCGGATAAAATTGGGATCGAAAAGGTCGCTTCCCGAGACATAGACCAGGGGCAGGTTGGCCTCCCTGGCGAATGCCTTGCCCAGGAGGGTCTTGCCGACGCCCGCGGGACCGTGAATGAGCATGCCCTTGGGCATCCCGATCCCGAACGCCTTGACCTTGTCCGTCTTTTTCAGGATCGAGATGATCTCCCTCAGATGCTTCTTGACGGGTCCGTGGCCGGCGACGTCGTCGAACCCCGTGGCGGAGAATTTGATTTCGGGAAGATCGTCCTGGAAAAGCGGCTTCGCGGGCGGCAGCTGTTTCCGGGCGACCCGGGCCAGGGTAAAGGTCACGGCGTCGTCGCCGGTCTCGACATCCCAGCCGAGCTCGATGGTCTCGTTCCTGATGAAGAGCTGCTGGGAATGGGTGATGCTCAACCGGTAGTGGCGCTTCAGAAAGGTGCCGGCCGCTTTCGAGATCCTGAAAACGGCCTTCCCCGGTATGGGATGCCCCTCCCGGACGTATTGGGTGATCTGTCCGAGAAGCAGATCCGGCAGCCGTTTCTGAATGCGGCGCGTGTTGATGTAGGGTGCGAAGGAGAGCACCAGCAGCTTGACCATCGGGACAAAACCCTCGAACACCAGCTCGATGCCCGTGGTTCTGGAAAAATGACGGGACAGGGTCTTCAGTGTGGTTTTGCCGATTTTCACCACGGCGTCCAGGGAGAGCCGCCGGAAAATCACCAGGTATGCCTGGGACATCACCGAAAGCAGCTTGGTGGAGATGACGGGCTGAACCGTCTCGAGCCCCATCTTTTTTTCCTTGGAGACGGCATCCATGATCAGGGCCTGGGCCTGGAGGCGGTTCTCCCGGACCGCCGTCATGAAGGCGCGACTCTGGTACATGGCGCTGCCGAGGGTGGAGGTGAAAATCACCAGCACCTCGCTGCAGTCGAGGCCGGTTTCCTGGGGATCGCCGGTGAGGATCTCAAGAAGGGCGTTCTGGAGCCGCGTGTCCGCCTTTTCGATCTCATTGAACAGGAGGATCGACCGGGGCCGGCTCCTCAGAAAGACCATCAACTCGCCGTCCTGACCGCCGTCGTAGCCCACCTGCCCCAGAAGCCGGGTCTCGTCCTCGGGGGTGGTGTACTGTCCCATGTCGAACTGCCGAAAGGCGGTGTAGTCGTCCATGAGGGCGGCCAGGGATCGAGCCAGATAGGCCTTGCCCACGTAAGGCGGTCCGATGAAGGTGAAGATGGCCCTGGGTGGAGACTGGACGGGTTTGCAGGCCATGTGGATGAAGGCGTCGATAACCTCGTCGATGGCCTCGTCCTGGTCGTAGACGAGCTTTTTCAACTTCCGCCCCAGCTTTTCATATTTCTGAAACACGTTTTGCCGAGCCTCGGTCGGCTTCATATGGGCTCCTTTTGAAGGCGGTCGGAGGGGACGCCGCGGTGTTTCACCCTCGCCGGCCGGGTTTGAGGGAAGGATCCGTTACGATGATGAAGGTGTCGCCGCCGGCCGCGGCAGGGTCGAAGGCCGGAAACGAGGACAGGGAAAGCACCGTCACCGTCACGATCGAGACATCCTTACGGTACTCCCGGAGGTGTTCCGGAATGCCCAGCCCGGATTGGCTGTGGAATTTGCCGTTGACGTGGAGCGCCAGGGCGCCGGGGTGACGCGCTAAAGCCTCCGAGAGGTGAAAGGCCATGCCGGCATCCCACAGGGATTGGGCCGCCAGGAGGCGCTCGAAGCGCTCTTCGATTTCCGCTGATGCCGCGGCCTCGGAAGGGGCGTCCATGGGCGGCGTCGGGGTTGCGGGTCCATGGGGAACGTTTTCCACCTGGGTTTCTTCCCAGAAATTTCTGAATTTTTCGCGATAGGCCGCCGAGGCTTCGCCGTAGGGCAGCGGCGGGAGCCAGGCCCTGGACGCCGGAAACAGGGGATCGAGAGCCGAACGGCCCAATCGGGCGACGCGGTTGACGTACCGGCTCGGCGCGTTGGCGGCGACGACGGGGATGCCGTTGCTTCTGGCGAATTCGATCAGGGGGCGGTAATCGGTCGGATATCCCGGCCACGGTCTCGCGGCCTTCAAAAAGTGACGTTCGGTGATCAGGTCCGCGAGATATTCATCCACGACCGTTTGAACGTCCGCCTCGAACATTTCCAGGGAAAGAAGAACGGGTCTTTCCCGCCCGGAAGGGCCGCCGGATCGGCAGGCCTCGAAGAGCCGCTCGAGAAGGTTCGATTCCAGAAAATGGGCCGCCGGATCGTCGTGTTCCTCTCCGATGAAAACGACGTCCGCCGCGGCGGCCGCCGAAACGATATCCTCGAGGGTCGCGGGGGCGCCGACGCCGTCGTAGACCCGGAAATGTCCGGGGGTGACGGCGGGGGCTTCGGGCGCGCGCATTCTCCCGTGGGGGGAGCGGATGCCGCACCCGGCGGCGAGCAGCAGCACGCCGATGCAGATCAGAGGTCCTATGGTTTTGGTGATCACGTCTGGCTCGCTTTCTTTGGGTTCGGATGCATTGTCATTCAACTTCCGGTGTTCGAGGCCGGTGCCGGCAGGGGAGGGCCTACGCGGTCTGGAGTCGCCGACACGGCACTGAATGTCAAACCGACGACTGAATCCTACCATACCCTCTCGATCAGAGGATGGGAAGTGCAAAACTGAAAATGGCACCGGATCCGATCCGGCTTTGGACGCCGATCCTTCCGTTGTGCGCCTCGACGATTTTTTTGGCGATGGCGAGTCCCAATCCCGTACTGGCCTCTCCGTCGGTGGGCGGGCTCCCGAGCCGCTGGAACTCCCCGAAGAGCCGTTTCTGGTCCTCGCTGGAGATGCCGGGGCCCTGGTCCCTGACAAAGACCCAGGCCTTCCCGTCTTTTCGCTTCAGGAACACCTGCACGAGACTGCCTTTGGGGGAATACTTGACGGCATTGCTGATGAGGTTGTCGATGACCTGGCTGATGCGGTTGGGGTCGAAGGAGAAGGGCGGAATCTCCTCGATTTCGGTCTGAATGGTAATCTGCTTCTTGGCCGCCAGGTGCTCGGCAAACTGAATCCTCTGCGTCAACAGGGTGTTGAGGGAGGTCGCCGCCGTGGAGAGTTTGAGATGGCCGCTCTCGATGATCGACACGTCCAGAAGATCGTTGACCAGGGAGAGCATGTGCCGGGCGGACTGATCGATTCTCATGAGCAGATCGTCGCCCTTCTCGGGAGACTCCCGGAGAAGTCCGGAGCGCAGCACCTGGGCGATGTTGATGATGACCGCAAGGGGGTTTCTGAGATCGTGGGCCGCGATCCTCAGGAATTTGTTCTTGATCTCGTTGGATTCCCTCAGCTTGTCCTGCGCCTCGACGAAACGCTTTCCGACGGCGACGCGGCTGCGGAGTTCGTTGACGTAAAAGGGTTTGGTCAGGTAATCGTGGGCCCCGCTGTCCAGGGCGTGGACGATGCTCTGTTTTTCCGTTTTGCTGGTCAGGAGGATCAGGTAGATGAATCGCTCGTCGGCATGATACTGCATGCGTCGGCAGATCTCGACGCCGTCCGGCTCCGGCATGACCCAGTCGAGTATGGCCAGCCGGGGCGGATCCTCCGAGGTCAGCGCCGACCAGGCCTGGACCCCGTTCACCGCCTCGATGATGTCATACCCCCACTTGGCCGCGATATGCTTGAGGTAGGCGCGAATGGTCGGGTCGTCATCAGCGATGAGCAGCTTCATCGATACTCCTTCACCTGAGGCGGAACGCGGATCAGGGCGGGGTTAGTAAAGGATCAGGCTGAAGACTGAAGGCTGAAGGGGTGCGTGTGTGACGGCCGCGACACTTTGCGGCGTGATTTGCAATTAATAATTATGAATTATGAATTATGAATTTTGAATTGACAGTTACTGACCCCATAACCACTTAATCACATAACCACATAACCACTTAATCACTTAATCACTTAATCACTTAATCACTTAACCCACTATCCCCGAACCAACAAACAATCCGTTTAAACCCTTTCAGTCTTCAGTCTTCAGCCTCCAAATATAATTTTTATTATACACCGAATCAACGGATTGATCAAGAACGGTGTTTTTCCGGGAAAACGCTAACAATGGTAAAACGGCAAGACAAGGGAAAAATTGACAATTTTGGCGGGCTCTGATAAACCCTCCGTCATTCGATAGGCTGATGGGCATCCGGTTTCTTATCTTTCAATGCTTAGCCCCTGTTTCGCCAGTGTTCAATTCTTTTACCGACATCATCAGGAATGTGGCTTTCATCTTTGTCCACGCCGGCAGGCAGCCCGTCGACGGGCGGCGCATCTATGCCGTTGCCGCGGCCGTCCTGGAGCCGGGGGGCGGGCGGAAAACCTTCACGTCCCTGATCGATTACCCCCGCATGACGGCCCGTGAGCGCTACGCTTCCGGTGTTTCCCGGGAAATGATGGCCGCGGCGCCTTCCGCCGGCGCGGTCTCCGAAAAGCTTCAGGCATTCCTCGACGGAACCCCTTTCTTCATGGCCCTGGATGACTACGGCGTCATCGATGAACTCTCGGCCCTCTCAGGTACGGCGCGTTTCGTCGACGTCGGCTTTGCGGCCGAGTTCTTCGTACCCGAGCTGCGGTCCCACACCCTCAAGAGCCTGTGGGAGTACCTGACGGGAAGGGAGCGGGACACGGTCGGCTTCAGCCCGGAGGAGGGCCTCGACCTCTGCATCGATCTGGCGCGGCACATATCCGGGTCCTGCCTTGCCGACGATCATACGCCTTACGCGCCGGTGCTTCGCCGGTTCATGGCCAGAAGCGGCACCCTTTTCGGGAGCGCCTGGATAGGGCTTCATCGCCGTTTTAAGGATTATTTCGGCGAAGGCGTCAACCCCTCGAAAGAGTTCGACACCGCCGACTGGCGACGGTTTCTGGAACGCGTCGAAAAAGCGGCGGAAAAGCCCAAGGCCCGACGGCCCCTTGGCAGGATCTCACGGGAAAATCTCGAGAACCTGTACCGCGATATTTCGGCGTCGGCGCCGGGGTTCACATACCGTCGGGAACAGGTCCAATTTGCCGGCCATGTGGCCGATGCCCTCAACGACGCCGCCGTGTTGACCATCGAAGCCGGAACCGGGACCGGAAAAACCCTCGGGTATCTCCTGCCGGCCATGGAATATCTCAGGCTGAACCCGGGTGAGCGGATCGTGGTCTCCACCTACACCAAGAGCCTCCAGGAGCAGTTGTTCCACAACGAGATCGCCTTCATCCGTCAGACTTTGCCGGTCTATCCCGACATCCGTATCGTCCTGCTCAAGGGGAAAACCAGTTACGTCTGCGTCGAAAAACTCGACAACCTGTACGACGAGGCCCTCACCGGCGAAGACCTTCTCTCCTGGCTCTATTGCCTTGTCACCGCGTTTCGCTTCAGGCAGGCCGAGATCGGCACGGTGGGGGTGCGGATTCGACGCTATCTCGACGCCGGAGGACGGTTCGGCCGGATGTTGAGGGACGTCTCCGCCGGCAGCGGATGCCCGCCGTCCCACACTCGATGTCCGGCCCAGGTCGTCACGGCCCAGGCCGGGGCCGCCGACCTCGTCATCACCAACCACCACAAGCTGGCGCTCCTGGATCGGGATCCGCTTCTCGGGGGATGCTTCGACAATTATATCATCGACGAGGCCAACCATTTCGAGCCGGCTGTCCGGAATGCCTTTGCCCTGGCGATCCATTCCCGGGATATCAAGGCGGCGGCCGACGGCCTGGCCCATCGCCTTCGATCGCTTCCGGACGGGATGCCGGAGACGAACACCGCCGCCGCGGGGATCACGGCCGACCTTCAATCCCTCCGGGAGGCCCTTGCGGATTTCAGGGACGGCCTGCTTTCCATCGATTCCGCCGCTGCCCGGGGCGCTGTTCACACCCTCCACCACGATCATCCGATCTTTGCGGACGACGGGCTGAGGTGCCGCATGGAGACCCTTCACGCCGCCGTGGAAACCGTTGTCCGCGGTTTTGTCTGGGTGAAGGACGACACGCTTTTCGACGCGGCGAACCTGGACCGAAAGACCCGGCGACACATGGCGATCCATCTCGAGCTGCTGGAAGAGTGTGCGGGAACCCTGAAGGGAATTCGGGAGGCCGTCGTCTCGGAAAATACGGTCACGGTCTATCGGATCTTCCGGAAGCACTGGTTCGTTGCGGCCCACCCGGTGGCGGTGGGGGACCTGATCCGCCGTCAGATTTACGGCAGGAAGCGATGCATCGTCTACACGGCGGCCACTCTCTGCCATCGGGATCGCTTCGAGAGCTTCAGGGATATCACCGGCATGGCCCCGTCGCCGACCATCGAGGAAGCCGCCGCCCCCAGGGCGTTCCGCTTTGAACGGATTCCCTCCCCATTTCCCGGGGATGCCGCGGAGATCATCGTCCCGCCCGGCGCCGCCAGTGGAAAATACGACAACAAGGCCGCCTGGGTGGCGGCGGTCTCGAACGCCCTGCCGGAGCTTATCCGGGCCAACCAGGGCCGGACCCTGGTTCTTTTTTCGAGCTACCGGGATCTCGAGCAGATCCTCGACAACATCGGCGGGGCGTTGGAGGCGCTACCGTACCCGCTGCTGGTCCAGCGGCCCGGCGAGCCCACCGCGGACCTCTGCGACGAATTCCGGGCCGTCAGGGAGAGCGTGCTTCTGGGGGTCGACACCTTCTGGTACGGGGTCGACTTCAAAGGCGACACCCTCACCCAGGTGATCATCACCCGCATTCCCTATCCCCCGCCCAACGACCCCATCCAGACGGCCCGAAAGCATCTCCTGCCCGCCAGGGACTTCTGGGAGAGATATCGCTACGACACGAACATCAAAATGAAGCAGGGCATCGGGCGCCTGATCCGCTGCGAGACCGACCGGGGGAAAATCGTCGTCCTCGATTCGCGGTATCGGCCCCGGCGGCTGCGCCCGCCGTCAATCCCTCGCCTTGTTGACGCACCGGAAGGCCGCGAAGAAAAAGATCACCCCCAGGCCGAGGAGAATGCCGTAGCCGACCGGTGACGGCGTATGGCCGAAGGCGGAGGCCCGGATGGATCTGGCGGCGTGGGTAAGGGGCAGGAAGGCCAGGAGCTTCTGCGCCCACATCGGCAGACGCTCCACCGGGAAGAAGGTGCCCCCCAGAAAAGCCATGGGAATGATGACGAAGCTGTTGATCATGGCCTGATCCGCATGGGACTTGACCAGCATCGCCAAGGCGACGGCCAGGGAGGCGAAGACGAAGCTGTTCAGGAGGACGGCGGCCCAGAACAGGGGGGTGTAGGAGAGGAAAACCCCGAAGAACGCCCCCAGAACGAGGATGACGCATACGGCCATGAGGGCCCGGGTCATCCCCGCCAGCACCTCTCCGGTCACGTAGGCCATGTTGCTGATGGGAGCGGCCTGGAATTCCTCGAAAATATGCCAGTAGAACCGGGCGATATTGATCTCGCTGGCGATGCCGAAGGCCTGGGTCATGCTGCTCATGGCCACCAGGCCGGGGATCAGAAATTCAGTGTAGGCCCGGCCTTCCACGTGGATGTGCCCCCCCATGGCATACCCGAAGGCGATCAGGTAGAGCAGGGGCGACACCGACATGGAGGCGAGCATTCGCCACAGGCGTCGCTTCAGGATCAGAAGCTCCCGGTAGTAGACCGCATGCCATCCCCGGATCATTTGACTTTTTTCCCCGTCAACGCCAGAAAGGCATCCTCCAGGTTGACCCGCCGCAGACTGAAGCTGTCTTCCTGATGGGCGACATGGTTTTTGGCCGCCTCCCGGGTGTTGAAATAACGCGTTTCCATCTCTCCCTCCCGCACGCGGTCGACGGCCCAGACCCCGATCCGCGAGATGAGCCGCGGGGGCGTGTCGACGGCTACAATGGCGCCCTCGTCCAGAAACGCCACGCGATCCGCGAGGAACTCGGCCTCCTCGATATAATGGGTCGTGAGGAAGATCGTGGTGCCCCCCTGTTGAATTTTTTTGATCAGCGCCCAGATCCGTCGGCGAATGCCCGCGTCGAGGCCCACCGTGGGCTCGTCGAGGAACAAAATCCGCGGCGAGTGCACCAGGGCCCGGGCGATCATGATCCGGCGCTTCATTCCGCCGGAGAGCTGTTTGGCCGGGGTCCGTTTCCGATCCAGGAGATCGATGTACCCCAGGAGTTCGTCGATTTTACGCCGCCGCTCCTCGCGGGGCATGTGAAACAGCCGGCCGTGAACGTCGAGGTTCTCGAATACCGTGAGTTCCTGGTCCAGGTTGGCCGACTGGGGAACGAGCCCGAACTGTCTCTTAGCGGCGAGGGTCTCTTTTTCGATGTGGAACCCGTTCAGGAAGGCCGCCCCTCCGGTGAGCCGGGTGAGTCCCGTCAGAATCCGGATGGTGGTGGTTTTTCCCGCGCCGTTGGGCCCCAGATAGGCGAAGAGTTCGCCCTCGGGAACATGGAGGGTGACCCCCTTCAGCGCCTGAACGTTTTTGTAGTCTTTTCTCAGGCTTTCGATTCGGATCATTGAAACCTCTCTAGGGGTTTTCCGGACTCAGGTTCGGGAACCGGTCCGGCGCACCGGCGCCGTTCGTTCGGCCGGCCCGGCAAGGGTGTCTCCCCGGGCCCTGCATGAAGGTGAGGGACTATATGCGATGCCGGACCCCTTGTCAATGTGGTGCCGCTTCAGGCAGGGAAGGGTTTTTGAAAATAACGGAGGCGGATCGTTACAGAGGATCTGCAAAAATTATCATCTATTACATATGGTATGGTTCTGAACAATGCATTTTTCACCAAAAGGACGTAGAAAAACGGGTAATTTTTCACAGATTTTTCTTATGATTCATCTAATACCCCATAACTAATTAGAATTCATGAGGATTAAATTTCTTGATTTATCGGCCTTAACAGGATAAAAATCTATACTTTTTTTAAAAGGCTTTATTCAACTATTTATTTTTGAGACGCTCTTCGGGAAGCCGCGTCGGCAGGGTATGGCTGCCGAGCACCAAAAGTTGAAGAATTATTGAAATTCTCGATTCGACTTTCATAACGGCGGCGGAAAGCCGGAGAAGACCGAATGGGCGTCTTCAACCTTCCGAACACCGAAAGTCGATTGAAATTTTTTTTTAATTTGAGAGGACCCAGATTTTTGCGGGGCGCCGGAAACAGAGCATCCTGAAACCGTTTTCCCGCCCCGGATGTACGACGGAAAATCGGCAACTCACTACCGTCACGGGGTTTTGCCGGGATGACTCCCGCTTCGAATGCCGCCGCCCATATTCGGAAGGCCGCATTGTTTTCGGGAGGCAACCACGCTGCACGGCAAAGCAACCGATGGCAAGGAGGAACCTTATGACATCATCACCTGAACCTTCAGCGTCCGATACAGGAGGTATTTCACATTCACCCCCGAAAAAATTATGGCTGCTGATCTTCTGCATCGCAACGGCATGTTTCTTCACTGAAATTCCCAGTGCAAAAGGCCGTCCCTTCTCCGCCGCCGATCCCACCGTGAACCATCGCGATGCCGGCACGAACACGGCATCCATCACCATCGCCAGGAAGACGGAAAACGCCTACGACAAGATCATCCTGGAGGCGGCCCATCGCCACGATGTCCACCCGGCGTTGATCAAGGCGATCATCAAGGCGGAATCCAGTTACAACCCCAGGGCCGTTTCCAGGAGAGGCGCCCGCGGGCTGATGCAGCTGATGCCGGGAACCGCCCGGGCCATGGGGGTGAAAAACAGCTTCAATCCCAAGCACAACATCCACGGCGGAACCAAGTATTTCAGACATCTCCTCGATCAATTCAAGGGCAATATCCGGCTGGCCCTTGCCGCATACAACGCCGGCATCGAACGGGTCAGGCATTACGGACGGGTTCCGCCCTACAAGGAAACCCGCAGCTACATCAACAAGGTCATGTCCTATTACCGTGAATACCGTTCGGAGATGCGGATGATGGCCAGGAGTTGATGCCGCTCTGAAAATCCCCATGGTGTCGTTACGGTGAAACGTGTCCGTTGGTACGCCTATCCCGTCGCAGCGGTCGTCGTCGGGGTGCTGATCATCTGGGGGGTCGCCGGGTACGCGGCGGAGGCCCTGGGCCCCCTGCGGTGGATCCTCTGGCTTGGCGGGGTATCGGCCCTGGCAGGCGCCTTTTTCTTCAAAAGAGATCTGACGGCGGAGGAGATCCGTACCCTTGACGATCGCCTCGAACTCATGGACGAAAAATCCCGGTTCGAGAGTGCGAAAAAAGCCATGGAAGCGGACCTGGACCGCCGGTCCCAGGTGATCCGGCAGCGGGAGGCCGACCTTTTCCAGAAACTCATGACCTTTCACGAGTGGATGGAGTTCCCGGAGGGGCTCGCCGTTGAAAGCCGGCCGGCGGCCCCGGACGATACGTCGTCGGAACATCTGCAGAAAGACCAGGCGGTGCTGACGCTGATTCGGGAACGGACCGAGCAGCTTTTCGACGGCATCAAAAACAAGGCCTACATCAAGGACGGTCACTTTGAAAAAGGTCGCCTGACCCTGGACATGGCGGCCCTGATGGAGTCGGTGGCCCGGATCTACCGACCCGATTCCGAAAACCCCCTCCTCGAAACCAACATCGAGCTGCTCTTGAGGGCCGTCAACCGCATCGCCCTCCAGATGCTGGTGGTGTTGGAACAGCTTCCCCTCGATATCAAGAGCTACAATATCCGGAACATTCACGACAGCGTCCAGACAGGGCTCAGGATCTACGGGGCCTACAAGGCCGCCAACCCCTACTGGCATTTTTTTCGGCCGGTCTACTACCTGGGGCGCTACGGCCTGGGCGGGAACCCTGTCACCCTGGGCGTGACATGGGCCCTGGGGGAGCTGGCCAAGTCCGGCGCGAAAAAGCTATCGTCCCATGTCGCCAACCGGTATGCCCTGGGGTTGCTCCACGACATGGTCTTCATCGTCGGGAGCGAGGCCGCGGGGATCTTCGGCGGCGACTTTCGCTATCGGGAGGCCAACTGGGTCTTCGGCGCCGAGCTGACGGAGATGGTCCGGCGGTTTCCCTTCTCCGAGGCCACCCTTCTGGCGGCCCTCAACGAGATCGGGCGCCTCCGGCTGCGGAGTGAATACGACCGCATCTTCCTGTACCGATGCCTGGCCGCCCGAAAAAGCGCCGGCCCCGGGCGCGTGGACCCCCGGAAATGCCTCTCCGGAGCCGAGCGCCGTGCCGTGGGGGATCGTCTGGCGGCGTTTTTCAACAGCCACATCACCCAGTACGGATCCCGCAAGGCCCGCCGATGGCAGGCCGAAGCGGAGGCCCGGCTGGGCGTCGGGATCTCCGTCAAGACCCATTGACGCTCCTCACGGCTTTCTTCCAGGCCTTTGGGAAAGGACCGACATGCCGAACACCGATCATCTGAAGCGGATCGAGGTCCACTGCTATGCGGGGTACCGGGGCGAAGAGACGCCCCGATGGTTTCGCATCGGCGACCATGCCGTAATCGTCCGGAACATCCAGGATCGCTGGATGGGGCCGGACCATCGCTATTTCAAGGTGACCGGCGATGACGACGCCCTCTATATCCTCCGCCACGATGTGTGCGGCGGGTTCTGGGAACTCGTTTTCTTCAAAAGGCGATGAAAAGGCGGAGGATCCCGGCGGCGTCTTGACGGGAATCCCTGAATTGGGGTATCGGATAATGTGTGGTTTCAGGATACGCTCTCGCGTGGGTTTGTCCCGGGCAGGGGCGTCCGTTTTTATACGCATTTCAACTCTCGACTTTCATGATGGTGAACGAAACCGCGTGGGGCGCGGGCCGTATCCTCCCGGCACCGGCCTATGAAAATCGAAAGTCGAGCACTCATCTCGAGAGGTGTGTCTTCATGTTGCATCGCGCTGTCTTCATGGTTTTCATGGCCGTCGTCGGATCGGTGTCGACCGCTTTCCCGGCCGGATCCGAAACCCCCGTTTTTGTCAGCATCCTGCCCCAGAAATATTTCGTGGAGCGGATCGGCGGAGATCTTGTCGACGTCCACGTCATGGTCCCGCCCGGTGCCGGCCCGGCCACCTACGAGCCCAAACCGCGTCAGATGGCGGCCCTTTCCCAGGCACGCATCTATTTTGCCGTGGGCGTACCCTTCGAAAGGGCGTGGCTCGACAGGATCGCCGCCGCCAACCCCGGCATGCGGATCGTCCACACCGACGCCGGCATCCAAAAAATCCCCATGGCGGCCCATCATCACGAAGGGGATCACGGCAAGACGCCGGACGCCAGGGGGCGCCATCCCGAGGTCCATGGCTCGGACCGGGCGCCTGAAACCGACCCCCACCAACACGAGACCGGCACGTCCCTCGACCCCCATGTCTGGCTATCGCCGCCGCTGGTCAAGATCCAGGCCCGCCACATTCTCGAGGCCCTCTCGACCGCGGACCCCGGGAACGCATCGGTCTATGCCGCGAATTACCGGGCCTTCCTGGAAGAGATAGAGGCCCTCCATCAGGAGCTCCTCACCGTTTTCAAGGATCGGCAAGGGGAAGCCTTTATGGTGTTTCATCCCTCGTGGGGATATTTTGCGGCTGCTTACGGCCTCCGGCAGATCGCCATCGAACTGGAGGGGAAGGCGCCCAAGCCGGCCCAGGTGATGGACCTGATCGCAACCGCCAGAACCGCCGGCGTCAAGGTCATCTTCGTCCAGCCCCAGTTTTCCACCAAAAGCGCCCGGGTCATCGCAAACGCCGTCCAGGGCGAAATCGCCATCGCCGACCCCCTGGCCGAAAACTGGCCCCAAAACCTCCGCACCCAAGCCCAAAAATTCCAACAAACTCTAAAACCTTAAAACCCTGAAACCCTAAAACTCTAAAACCCTAAAACCCTAAAACCCTATCCACCACCAACCTGAAGGGCCCCCTTTCCCCCCTTTCGCACCACCCCCCCACCTTTATGCTATTGAAATCCCTGTCGACCGTACGTCAGGGTCGGAAAGTTCCCCGACCCTTTTCCCCGGGCCCTGGGCCCGCAACCCCTATGACCGGGGCACGCCGGCCCCGAAGGAGGCATCCTGTGAGAAACGAAAGCTGGATCAAGGTGTATCGGAAGCTGTTGGACAAACCCATCTGGAAGAATTCCACGCCGGAGCACAAAACCGTTCTGATGACGCTCCTGTTGATGGCGAACCACGAGACTGGGGAGTGGGAATGGGCGGGAGAAGAGTTCGACGTCATGCCGGGGCAGTTCGTGACCTCCCTTTCCGCGATCCAGGAGCGGGCCGGCCGCGGCATCAGTCTGCACAATGTTCGTTCCGCGCTCCGAAAATTTGAAAAACTCGGATTTGCCGCAAGCGAAAGCACACGCTGCGGACGGCGGATTACCATTTTAAAATGGGAGACTTATCAGGGGCCTTCCCCTGCCGTGCGCAAAGCTTCCCGCAAAGCAGGCGCAAACCTGCCGCAAACCTGCCACAAAGCAGGCGCAACTAACAAGAATAACCAGAATGAGAAGAAGGATCAGAAGGGAAGAATTCTCTTTGGGCTCCGCCCTGACGCCTTCGATCCCGGGGACGACGTGATCCTTACCGTCCCGCTCCGGGCCGGGGACGGGTTTGCCGGCATCACCCGGGCAGGGATGGCGGATCTCCAGGCCCGCTTTCCCGAGACTAACGTGGCTTGGGAGCTTTCCCGCCTCCGGGACTGGAACATCGCCAACCCCGATCGCCGCAAGAGCCGGGTCGGGTTCGGCCGCCACGTGAACTTCTGGCTCACCCGAAGCCCGAAACGGGGACCCGTGTCCCGTCCCGGGGCCGGGCGGAAGGCTGGGGTGGTAACCCTGCCGGACGGCAAAGCCGTAAGCCGGGCCGGGTATCAGACCGCCCTGGCGGGCATGCGGGTGGCGCAGAAGCTCTTCGGCGGGGGCGGCGAACAGGGAGCCGAGCGATGAGCCCGGCGGATTTCGACCGGTTCCATGCGGCCGTGACCACCCTGGCCGTGGAGCATGACCGGGAGATGTCGTCCCAGCAGATGGAGATCTGGTGGGCCGAGCTGCGGCGCTACCCCATCGCCGCGGTGGAGGCGGCCCTGCGGCATCTGTTGCGCACACAGCGCTTCTTCCCCAAGCTGGCGGAGATCATCGCGGCGGTGGATGGAAACCAGACTGACCGGGCCCTGGCGGCGTGGGAGACGGTCTACGCCCTGGTCAAGGCCGGAAAGAGCGCCGAGGCCGCATCCATGCCCTTCGACGACGACGGCATCCAGACCGCCGTCCGCAGAATCGGCGGCTGGTCCCGCCTCCGCATGATGAAGGAGGACGAGGTCCCCTTCCGCCAAAAGGATTTTGTCACGGCGTATGAGGGGGGTGGGGGGGAGTGGGTTCGGAGAATTGGAGGGGGGGAGGGGGGAAGAAAGGGGGTTAGGTGTTTAAGTGATTAAGTGATTAAGGTTTTATGGGTTTTAGAGTGTTAAGGGTTTTAAGGGGTTCAGG
>NZ_JBFXGG010000041.1:0-29418 GCF_050178255.1 Desulfococcus sp.
TGGGTTTCTTCAAGCTCGGCGATGACATCTTTTTTGAATTCGCCTTTGACGAAATCTCTAACCGCCTGCTGGATGCCTTTCTGTTCCCGGTTCAACTCGAATTCCATCTTTAACTCCTCATGTTTAATCATGGTGCGTTCGTTAAAAACCGCTTCAACCAAATTTTGCCGCGGCATTTACAGGCTGAAGGCTATAGGCTACAGGGGTGCGCCTGTGGCGAAGGGGGTGCTTTTATGCCCCTCCGGTCTTCGGCCTTCAGTCTCCATCATGACAGTCGGGTTGCGTTATGAACAGACTTCCGCTGAACGGGGCATGGATGCTCCTCCCGACAATCGATGCAGGTAATAGCAAGGTTTGTGCCATGAGGGTCGCAGACGATGATTTTCTGACGATCCGACCGGCGGCAATAATTACATCGGGCTGGGCGTTTCAATTTTAACAATATGATTTTAAAGAAATAATTGTTTTGATGAAGTGGCGGTTCAACGGTCTTGAAATCGTTGTGCAGGTGCAAAAGGTTCAGGGGATAACGAAGAGGGGTTAAAAAGGAGAAAGATAAAACGAACAAAAAAATCCTGCCGAAACCGGCATGAATATCTTGGTATAAGGCTATAATTATCTAATATTAGATTTAAAATAAACACATGCCAAAAATGGCACGAATCATGCCGATGATATGTCGAGGGCCTTGAGCTTTCTGAAAAAAGTTCTCACGGGAAGGCCGAGGCGTTTGGCCGCTGCCTCCCGATGCCACCGGCTCTGCTCCAGGGTTTTCAGAATCAGCGCTTTTTCAAAGCGGCGCACGGCTGTCCGGAAATCCGGGACGTCCGCCTGCTCTTCGATCGGTCCGCGAAAATCGGGGAGGCGACCTTCCGGTTCATGGGCATCGGTGTCGACAAGATCGAGCCGGTTCAGCGTGGCGTATCGGTGAAGCACGTTCTGGAGTTCACGGACATTGCCGGGCCATTCGTAGCGATTCATAAATTCCAGAACCCTGCCTGAGATCAACTCCCCGTGATCCTGTTTGTCATATTTTTTCAGGAAATGTTCGATCAGGAGCGGCAGATCTTCCTTTCGCTCCCTGAGCGGCGGCAGATGGATGGGAATGATGTGGATGCGATAGAAAAAGTCCTTACGCATCAGCCCCTTCTGTACAAACATCTTAAGATCCCGGTTGGTGGCTGCGACGATCCGGATTTCCGGCCGAAGGACTTCGTTTCCACCCAGAGGCGTATAGCCGCCCTGGTCTATGGCTCTGAGCAGTTTGACCTGCATGTGGAGACTGATTTCTCCAACCTCGTCCAGAAACAGGGTGCCCCCCTCGGCCATGTCGATATAGCCTTTCTTGGCGACATGCGCTCCGGAAAAGGCACCTTTCTTATAGCCGAAAAATTCGCTTTCAAACAGGCCTTCAGGGATGGCTCCACAATTGACCGGTACGAAATTCCTTCGGTTTCGATCACTTGTATCATGAATGGCCCGGGCCACGAGTTCCTTGCCCGTGCCGGATTCGCCGTAGATGATCACATTCGCGTCAGAGGCTGCAGCTTTGAGAATCATCTCATAGATCTGCTGCATCGCAGGGCTCTTGCCGATGATGCCACAGAATTGGTACCGGTCCTTCATGGAACTTCGAAGCCGGATATTCTCCTGGACCAGAGCCTGCTCAGACCGTTTCTGGTCGGTGAAATCGGTGATGAACCCCTCGAGGGCGACAAGTTCGTCTTCGGGGGAAAAGACCCCGACGCCTTTCTCCCAGACCCACTTTTCACCGTCGTTGTCGGCGAGACGGATTCGGTATACCATTTCGTAAGCACGGCGCTGGGAAACCGCTTTTTGAATGACGGCGAGAACCATCTTCCGATCGTCGGGATGGATGAGATCCGCGTAGCCGCCGGCATCCGCACCAGTCAAAACCGCCGGGTCCAGGCCGGTCAATCCCCGACATCCCTGGCTGAGAAAGGTCATGGTCCGACGGGCGTCGTTGCTGCCCCGGTATGCCATGCCCGGCAGATTGCCCATGAGGGTCGACAGCCGCCGGTCACTCTCCCTAAGGGCCTGTTCGGTCAGTTTGAGGGAAGTGATGTCCGTAAACGAGGCGACGCTTCGACGGGTGCCCGGGATCATGCCCACTTTCATGTAGATATACTTCAGTTGACCGGTTTTGGTGACGACCGTGCATTCGTATTCTTCCGGCGCCTTGTCCTCACGGATTCTCCTGAGGGTGTGATAGCGAACCATGCGCTCCCGGTCTTCCTCCACGAGAAACTGGGGCCACTTCAGCCGACCTTCGATTTCGGTCTTGGTGAAACCGGTGAGCTCCTCGAACTTGGGGTTGGCCCTGGAGACGAGCATGTCATTTTCAATGATGATGGCTGGAGCGCCCGAGTTGTCGAAGACACTCATGTATTGTTGAAGGGCCTTTTTTTCCGGCCGTTCATTCGCCTGCTCGAGCCTGCGAATCTGCTGCACCAGAAGATCCAGATCCTTCAGGTTCTGGATGGTAATAGTGTTGTCGTTCTTCATCCAACTGCGATTCCATGGGGGCAACCGATAAGCGAAGTGTCGCCGGCCCTCTCTGCATCAGACCGTCTCCGCTTTGGGGCACCGATGTTTTGACGGGGTTTGACGGTGAGCAACGTTGTGGAAATGGGGTGCATTCGTCTATTTTATTTCAGGTTCATTTCAAGCTCATTTCAGGCTCATTTCAGGTATTATTGCGAGCACTGACCGAAAGTATCGACGTCAGTTGTGGACGCCGTTAATGCTCGCTTCCGATGCAGGGCACTCGGTGATGGACTCGATGTGAAGATACCAGAACTCCTTGGTGAAGCGCTGCTCTGCGTCCTTGAAGTCTTTGGCAAAGCGATATCGTACCCTTTTGACGTTATCACTGTTATAGCCGGTCATCTTGAATGCGCGCATCAAGATCCTCCATTGTTGGCGTATCGCTGGATGACTGCCGCGAAGTGGGTGGGGTTTCGGTTGCGGTCGTCAGAATTTCATACGGGAAACCCCCGATAGAATACCATTGATTAATATAAGTCCAATTGGATGAAAACTCAAGCCGGCTTTCATGACGGGGTGTAAAATTTCGCGGGTTCCGGACGCCCTGACTCAAGTCGCCTGCAGGCTGCCCTTGGGTGTAACGGAAAGGATGCCTATATTTCGGGATATAATGACGGCGGAACCCCGACGAAGAAAGCGCGTCCTGCAGGGACGGCGCGATTTCGCCGTTATGGATGAAAGGAGTTGACACCATGAAACCCGGGTTTCTGATGATCGCCGCGGCGTTATTGGCACTGATGGGACTTGGCATCCTTCGCCAGGCCGACGGCATGAGGGTTAACGAAAAGAATATGGAGAAAACCAACATGACGAATACCCCCCACAACCTGAGGAAAGCCACATTTGCCGGCGGATGCTTCTGGTGCGTCGAATCGGATTTCGAGAAGGTCGACGGTGTTGTCGAGGTGCTTTCGGGTTACACCGGCGGCGACCTGGAGAATCCGACCTATGAGCAGGTATCGTCCGGGTCGACCGACCACCTGGAAGCCGTTCAGGTGGTCTATGATCCCGGGAAGATTTCCTACACCGAACTGCTCGATGTGTTCTGGCGTCATGTGGATCCGACGGATGCCGGCGGTCAATTTGTGGATCGAGGGCCGCAGTATCGGACTGCGATCTTTTATGAAACCGAGGCAGAGAGACAGCAGGCCGAGGCTTCCAGGGCGGCGCTGGACCGGTCAGGACGTTTCGCCCGGCCGCTTGTGACGGAGATTCGCAGGCTGGACCGATTCTACGCCGCTGAAGCATATCACCAGGATTATTACAAGAAGAATCCGGGCCGTTACGGACGTTACCGGAGCGGTTCCGGGCGGGATCAGTTCATTCGGAAGGTCTGGAAGGACGATGACCGCAGCCTGAAAAACGGCGCTTCGAAAGTCCGTTACGCCAGACCCGATGATGCCGTCCTGCGCAGGACGCTGACGCCGCTTCAGTACACCGTGACGCGGGAGGAGGGGACCGAGCCGCCTTTCCACAATGCCTATTGGGACAACAAGAAGGCGGGCATCTATGTCGACGTGGTTTCCGGCGAGCCCCTCTTCAGTTCGACGGACAAGTTCGACTCCGGCACCGGATGGCCCAGCTTTATCCGCCCACTCGAACCGGACAATGTCATCGAAAAGGAAGATCGCAGATTTTTCATGGTCCGTACCGAGGTGAGAAGCCGTTACGGCGATTCCCATCTCGGCCATGTCTTCAACGACGGACCGGAACCCACGGGCCGCCGGTATTGCATCAATTCGGCGGCCCTGCGATTTGTGCCGAAGGCGGATCTGGAAAAAGAGGGGTACGGGGAATATCTCCGGGTGTTTGTATCTGAGCCGTAAACAGCGCCTGCGACGCGTGGGTGCCCGCGTTCGCTGTGACTATTGACCCAGCCGGATCCTGACGGAATGGGCGTGGGCGCCAAGTCCTTCGGTCTCCGCCAGGCGGATGACGTCCGGGGCATCTTCAAGGAAGGCTGTCTCGCTGTAAGAGATCAGGCTGGTCTTCTTGATGAAATTATCGACCGAAAGCGCCGAGGAAAACCGGGCGGTGCCCGCTGTGGGCAGCACGTGGTTGGGGCCGGCGATGTAGTCGCCGATGGGCTCCGGCGTGAACTGACCGACAAAGACGGCGCCCGCGTTTCGGATCCGTCCGAGATGCTCGAATGGCGCCTCGATATGGAGTTCCAGGTGTTCGGGAGCGATCCGGTTGGCGAGTTCGAAGGCGGCCGGGATGTCCGACACCACAAAGACCGCACCGTAATTCTCGAGGGATTTCCGAGCGATATCCTTACGGGTGAGATGCGCCGTCTGCCGCGTCACCGCAGCGACGACTGCCTCCGCCAGCGGTCGGGAGGTGGTGACCAGAACGGCGGAGGCGAGCGTGTCGTGTTCGGCCTGGGACAGAAGGTCAGCCGCCGTGAATTCCGGGTTGGCAGAATCATCGGCAATGACCAGCACCTCGCTCGGCCCCGCGATCATGTCGATGCCGACGGTGCCGGAGACGATTTTCTTGGCAATGGTGACATAGATATTGCCGGGGCCGACGATGACGTCGCATCGCGGAATCCGTTCGGTCCCGTAGGCAAGGGCCCCTATGGCCCAGGCGCTGCCGACTCTGAATACGGCATCCACGCCCACCCGACGGGCCGCCGCAAGCATGTAAGGGTTGACGGTGCCGTCCCGGCGGGAAGGCGTAACCATTATGATACGGTTGACCCCCGCGATCCGAGCCGGAATGGCGTTCATGAGAACGGTGGACACCAGCGGTGTGTCCCCCCCTGTTCCGCCGGGCACGTAAACGCCCGCCGTCTCCACGGGGTTGAAGATCTGGCCCAGCAAGGTGCCGGGCCGATCGGTGGTAATCCAGGATTTCCGAAGCTGCTTCCGGTGGAAACCTTCTATCTGTTCCGCCGCCCGCTCCATGGCCGCCATGAAGGAACCCTCCACGACGCTTTCCGCCGCTGAGAACTCCGCGGGTGTCACCTCCAGGTCCGCCGCCGTCAAGTCGGGGGCGTCGAACCGGTTGGCGTAGTCCACCAAAGCCGCGTCTCCGCGCGAGGCAACATCTTTTAAAATGGTCTTGACGTTTTCGAACAGCGCTTCATCGAATGCGACGCCCCGCCCGGCAATTGCTTTCAGACGGCCTGTCGCCGCATTGGATGGGTAAGTGTATATCTCCATGGGTCCTGCCTTTTTCAGTCTTTATTGCCGTTATCATCTTGACAAGTCGATAGCCTTTTGAAAAAAGAAAAGTTTCTAATTACCACAGGTGAGTTTCTCACACAATATTCAATTATGATCGGAGGCGCTTATGAAGGAACACCGAATTTACAATTTCAATGCCGGCCCTGCGGCCCTTCCCCTGCCCGTCCTTGAGGAAATTCAGGAAAATTTTCTCAATTTTGCGGGGTCCGGCATGTCTATCACCGAGATCAGTCACCGTTCCAAGTGGTTTGATGCCGTTATCGAGGACGCCATTGCCCGCACGCGACGCCTCCTGAAGCTGGATGACCGGTTCCATGTCCTTTTTCTGCAGGGCGGTGCCAGTTTGCAGTTCTGCATGATTCCCATGAACCTCCTTCCTGAGGGCAAGGCGGCCGATTACGTCAATACCGGAACATGGTCCACCAAGGCCATCAAGGAAGTCAAAATTCAGGGAAAAACCGTCAACGTGGTGGCCTCCTCCGAGGATCGGGACTTTGCATACATCCCCAAAAACATTCCCTTCAACCCGGATGCGGCTTATGTCCACATTACCTCCAACAACACCATCAAGGGCACCCAGTGGGCCGAATTCCCCGAGACCGGCAGCGTGCCGATCATGGCCGATATGTCCTCGGACATGATGAGCCGTCCCTTCGATCCCAACCCCTTTGGGGTGATTTACGCCGGCGCTCAAAAGAACATCGGACCGGCAGGCGTATGTATGGTGATCATCCGGGAAGACATGCTGGCGCGGGTTCCCCAGAATCTGCCGACCATGCTCAAATACACCACCTTCAGTGAAAAGAACAGCATGTTCAACACGCCGCCCTGTTTCGCCGTCTACACGCTCCAACTGGTCATGAAATGGCTGGAGGAGACCGTGGGGGGCCTTGACAAGATGGCCGCCATCAATGAGAAAAAGGCCGGGATGCTCTATGATTTCATGGATCGGAGTGAATTTTACCGGGGAACCGCCGACACCGACAGCCGTTCACGCATGAACGTGACCTTCCGCCTGCCCTCCGAGGCGTTGGAGCAGAAATTCATTCAGGAGGCCACTCAGGCCGGCTTCGGCGGCCTCAAGGGCCATCGCTCCGTGGGCGGATGCCGGGCATCCATATACAACGCCACGGGGATCGACGCCGTTTCGGCGCTGGTGGATTTCATGAAAACCTTCGAGAAGAGAAACGGTTAGGCCGAAGCCGTCCTTGGCCGGGAAAGCGAACGAGACATACACCGCCCCGCCGGGAATTCGGCGGGAGCGGGGTGTTCTCAGCCGTCTGGAATATATGGGTTGCCGCTGTATCAGCAAAGGTTCGACGCCCCCTGGTGAGCATGGCTTTGACGCCGTCTCCGGCCGGTCATGCATTGCTCTCGATTTCGACGGAACCCTCATTTTAGAGCATGTCCCGATCGTATGGGTTCTGTTCCTCCTGCGCTTTTCCAACTGGACGCTGACACGCAGATTGGCGTTCATGGTGAAAAGTGCCGTGCGAGGCACGGCGGCGCTGATGCTCTCCCGGGGGGCTGCATGGGCTCCCTGGGCCGTCCGGGCGACCTTCGGCGCATTCAAGGGGGTTGAAGTCGAGTCACTGGCCGCCCTGGTCCACGGCGCGCCGATGCCTTCGACCCCGGGATCGGCCCATACGCTCCATCTGAATCCATCAGTGATGACGATTCTTCGCGCCATTTTGTGTTCATTCAGGTCGCATCCTGAAGTTCACGTCTATTCCCAGGGCTCTTCCCGGGAGGTTGTCCAACAATTTCTTGACAGATCCGATGTTCGAAAGTGCTTTGATGAGATCGGCGTTTCGCCGGCCGCCATTGTCGTTCATGCCAACAGGATGATCGCAGACCGGAACGGCTGTTTTACCGGCGGGGTCGAAGGCATGATTCTGACCAAATTCAATCGCCTTGACATGATGCCCCATCAGACGGTGTTTATCGGTGATGACGCAGATGAACGTATTCTCAATAGATTGCCCCTTGGGAAGACGATACGATTCATTAATTGGCGGCGGTGGGAAGGGCTGAAAACGCAAGCGGGCAGGGCTTGACCCCCTGCCCGCTGTCTGGTATTGGTGCTGCTATTCGCTTTCCGCACCTGATCTTTCGAGGGCTTCCATTCTGTTCCGAATGTCATCCAGCGTGCGATTCAGCTCTTCGGATTCGGTCCTGAGCATCTCCAGTTCCTCCGCTTTGCTCATGGTGCGGGCCGAACTCCAGCCGGCGGGGAAGGGGCTGCCACCCCGTCCCCGTCCGGCACCCCATCCGTGGCCCAGACCAAAACCGAAGCATCGTCCGCCGCGGCCGAATGTCCTGCCGCCGACACCCCGACGGATGTAAGGTTGACCTGTGTTGCAGAAGCCTCTGCCCCCGCCTGTCATGGGTCCCCGACCTATGGGACCGGTTCCGTCATAACCCGGCATGATTTGCCTCCTTTTCATAAGATTACGATTCGTTTTGAGACCCCCAATCCCGATCGACACGTCCGGTCGTGGCGGTCCGGCCGCCACGGCCTTTCCTGCCGAAGCCCGAAATATTTTCGGGTTCATTGCCTCGACCCCGACCATTCCGGCCGCAGGAGCCGTTACCGCTTCCTGACGGTCCTCGACTGTCGGGACCGGTTCCATCACCTCTCGGCATACACGCCTCTCCTTTCCGGAGTTCCGCTTCGCTGTGCCCTCGGCGTCCACACCGTCGCCGATGTCTGCCGCGGCCTTCCCGAAGCTGATAGTTGCCCCCGCCGACCCGAAGCACCTTGCCCGTCAGTAGCGCATGGGTGACGGTATGACGGGCTTCTGCCAGAATCCTGCCGTAGGTCTGGCGGGAGATGCCCATGAGAACGGCCGCGCCGTCCTGATCCATCCCTTCATCATCGGTGAGTCGAAGCGCCTCCATGCCTTCCACGGAGAGATGGACCTCGCCGGTAGGGAGGGTCTCCATCGGGCCGAAAGAGGGCACCAAAGGGTGTTCAGACACCAGTCGCGGTTTTACGGGTCTCGGCATGACAATCAACTCCTGTTATGGTCATTTGACTAAAACATAGTTGCTTTGATGCTGGGTGTCAATGGGAAATAATGGTCAAATGACAAAAAATGTTCTGTTTGTCGACAGACCATCCTGAGAAAAATCTGACAGGGCAGGCGGAAATATCCGCCTCGGGACGATGGCGGCGTATCGGCGGTGAAGACTGCGAGGAAAAACCTTTCCGCAACCATGCCCGCAACCGCATTTTGCAGAAAGTTATTATCTATCTGATTTAATTTATATACTCAACTTTCGACTTTCATAGGCCGGTGCCGGGAGGATACGACCCGCGCCCCTTCAGCGGTGAGTTTTAGTGCCGCTTAAGCGCAGTGGAGGATCAGCGGCCCGGACTGTCTGAGCGCAACGAGTTTCCGGGCCGCCCGGAGCAAGCTTTAGCGGCACTTGAACGAAACCGCGTGGGGCACGGGTCGTATCCTCCCGGCACCTCTTTCCGGTTACCATCATGAACGTCGAAAGTTAAATTGTATAATGGAATTTTCTCCCCCGCCACCATGGCGGGGGAGCGAGAAGAAGAGTAAAAGACCCCCAAGGAAAGTTGGAGGGTGTCACAGAATTAGCAGGTTAATTCCGTAAAAACAATCGGTGAAAACACCCATTTTACCTAGGTACAAATACCTATGGACATAGGGCTTGGGCCCCGGTCCATGAACACCGAAAGTTGCGTGTCGAGTTTTTGACCGTCTTAAAATCACTTATCAATCCGGAATACTATCTCTTCACAGGACATTCCCCATCAGCGTTCGTTCAAGGGTCTCACTGAGGCTGTCGGGCGCGGTCTTGATTTTCTCCATGCACTTGGAACATAAATAGATGAAATTATCGGATCGATAGATAATACCTTCCGGATCTTTCATACCGCAGAGGTCGCACTGGGTGTTCCGGTCATTCAATTGTTCATACATGCTGATCACCTTCCGCAGAAAAGAGGTTAGGACCTGAGGGGAGGCTCGTCAAAGTCTGTCAACTGATCATCCAGACCGTTGTTTTGCCGGCCAGTTGAATGACTTTGTTTGTCACGCGTCCCATGTGGAATTCTCCGACCTTGGAGTGGCCTCTCCGGCCGATGACAATCGTCCCGTACCCTCCCGTCATCGCCTGGGCAATAATGGTCCCGCTCCTAGTGGCGACACCGGACACGATTTTTGTGGTGATGCGGCGGTGATCGAAGCCGGTGTCTGCAAGGATTTTGACCGCCTTCTCAAAAGCAGCGCGCACTACATGCGCCTCCCGGGATTCCTCCGTCCATTTCGCCCCCTCGGGGGGTGCAAAGAAATGTTCATCGGGACCGGGGAGCCTGAAATCAAAACTCCGAATCACCTGAAACAGGGTGATATCGATGTCGGCGCCCGCTGTCATTTCTCCCACGTATTTTACCGCTCTCAGGGCGTTATCGGAGCCGTCTATGGTCACCAGAAGTTTAAGCGGGGCGCTGCTGTCGAAGATGACTTCGGTCCCCATGAGCCAGAGGGGAACCGTCGTCAGGCCGGCAATGAGCTTTGCAGCGACGCTTCCGATGACGAGACGCGTGATGGGGTTCATGCCCTGTCGCCCAACCACGACGGCGTCATAGCCGGATTGGGCTTCCCGGATGATGTCCCTTGCAATCCCGATCTGCTTTTCCTGGCTTTTAATGACGAGGTCGTCCGGTGAAAAGCCATATTTCAGAAGCGTCTTACGGGCGTTTTCCAGAAACTCGCCGATAGCCCTCTTGTGCTCAATCTCCCACAATCGGCCGTCGTCGGCGTTCGGATCGATGAAGGGATCCTCTTCGGTGTCCCAGAACCGCTCGGGCCGTTTGGTGTAGACACTGAAAAGAACGATCGTTGCGGTGTTCCGGGGCAACACCCGAGCGAGGTAATGCACCGCGTTGAAGGAATGATCGGAACCATCCAGGGCGACCAGTATTTTTTTACGATTTTTCGCATCCATCGTTCACAACGCCTCCCTTGGTCAATTTGCGGCTCGATACCGCCATAACTGTTAAAGACCTGTCACGAGATTCACGGAGTCCCGGCACTACAGAGATCTATGAAGGATGCGGACGACCAAGTCAAGAGAATCTTCCGTTGCATGCTGTCTCGCGGCTTTTGGATGGGGTGCCGCTGTCGGAATGGCGGATGCTGCCGTGGTTGCGGTATAGTGTGTCGGCAGCGGAAACGGCTATTTTAAGTTTGAAATCTTCAAGATAGATGATTAACCTCCTAAATTATAAGCTCTTGAATTCTTCTTCCATCTCCTAACATGACATGCAACATGATTTTCGCATCGGTCCGGCCGCCTGACAGAGGATCTCCTGCAAGAGACGGCCATCGTCCAGCAAAAGATCGGAAGCCGCAGGTATATAGAAGGCGGCACCAAAATGGCTGTCTGGTAAGAATCTCATGATGAACTTTACATCTACAGAAGAAGCGCCATAAGGGGGATGCTCATGAAAATGATGAAAGGAGCGGTTTCTATCGGATTGATGGCGGGTATCATCGGATTGTCCTGTTTCACACCGAAGCTCATGGCGTCCGAAGTCCCGGCTCCGTCAGTCCCATCCGGTCCATCGGCCGGCGATGGGCTGCGCCTCGAAGATCAGGCCCGCCTCCCTGATCTGATCGTCTATGCCTACGAACAGAATCCCGCAATCCAGGCGGCTCGGGAAGCATGGCGGGCCGTGGTGGAAAAATACCGCATGAGCACGAGCCTGCCCGATCCCCAGCTGATGGTCACCTATTTCCCCGATCCCATCGAGACCCGCCTCGGTCCTCAGGACTGGAACGCTTCGATCTCCCAGAGGTTTCCCTTTCCCGGCAGGCTTTCCAAGGAAGGCGAAGTGGTGGCGCAGGAGGTCCTCATGGCAAGGCTCGATCTGGACAGGACCGTCCGGGATGTATCGGTGGCGATCCAGGAATCCTACCACGAATTACACTACATCCGCCAGGCCCGGTCCATTGCCGGTAAGAACGCCGGCTTGCTGGATGAACTGAGAAAGATCAGCGAAACCGCCTATGCCGAGGATCAGGCGACCTTCCTGGATGTGGTGAAAGCACAGTCCCAGACAGGGCAGCTCAGGTATGACATGCTGCTCTTGGAGGAGCTGGAGGATACCGAGCGAACCCGGCTGAACGGACTGCTGAACCGGGCGCCCGGGGCCCCCATCGGTGAACTTGCGCCGGTTGCCGTTCGGCCGGTAGTCTACACCCTCGACGACATCTATGCCATGGCCGAATCCCGGCAGGAGGAGATCCGCACGGCCGATGCCCAGGTGTCCCAGGCGGAGCGCCGCATCGAGCTGGCCCGATACCAGAATCTCCCGGATTTCAGTGTGGGGCTGTTCTATGCGGGCATCGGACAGCCCGACGTGGCCGTGCCGCCGCCGGATTCCGGAGATGATGCCGTGGGCATCCAGTTCGGGGTAAGCATTCCCCTCTGGTTCGGCAAAAACACCAGCCGAACGCGGCAGGCGACGGCGGACGCCCAGAAAGCCCGAGCGATGAAGGCCGAGCGGATCAACCAGAGCCGGACCCAGATCCGCGCCCTCTATTTCCGGCTTCGCAATGCCGAGCGGTTGATGACCCTCTATGGGAAGGAGATGATCCCCCAGGCGCTGGCCTCCATGGAGACCGCCGAAACGTGGTTCCGGGAAGGGCAGGGCAGTTTTTCCGATTTTGTGGAGATTCAGGCGACGGTCTATAACTTCCAGCTCTCCCTGGCCCGGGCCCGGGCGGACTACGGCAAGGCCCTGGCCGGGCTGGAGCGTCTCGCGGGGCTCGATCTTACCCGGCAGGAGACGGCATCGGCAGGGGAGATCAAACCATGAAGACGATACTACGTGTGATCGTTACGCTGTCGTTTTGCGCGACCGCTGGCTGCAGCAGCAATTATCGGGAGATGTCCTCCGAGCTGGGCAATTACCGGCCGCCGTCCTATTTCCAATCGATTGCAGACGGCACGAAAGCTGCGGCGTCCCTTTCGACAGAACAGGATTTATCCCGTGATGAAGGCCGGCGGCAGCTTGCCGGGATGCGACAAAAATGGCGGAAGGTGTCCGGGGCCTCCGGAACGGCGGACGCCTTTTACCGGCCGGAGCCGGAGCGCTTCCGGAGGCTTTCGACCGCCGCCCGGAGCGATGCCGGGGCGGCCGGCGTCCTGAAGAGGGGCTACACCCTGGAAACCCTCGAGATGCTGACCCTGATCCGGAGCCCCGTGATCCACGCCGCGGAAAAGCGCCTTCAGGCGGAGCTGCAGGCGTTCAGCCAGGTGGCGGAGCTCGATGCCGTTCTCGAGCAGTATACCGCCTTCACCGAAGGGCTGATGACCGGCGTCGGCCCCATGAAGGGCAAGGACTCCGTAAGGATGAAATTTCCGTTTCCCGGCGTGACGGCCCTCAAGGGCGAGGTGGTGGATGCCTCTGTCCGGGCTGCTGCGGAATCCCTTGAAATTGCACGCCGAGATGCCTTGACCAATGCAAGGAAAACCTACTGGAATCTTCTCTATGTCCGGAAATCCCAGAGCATCACGTCTGAGACGCTGTCCCTTTTTCAGCGTCTCGAATCGGTCGCGCAAACCCGTTACAAAGCCGGCAATACGAGCTTTCAGGATGTCATCAAGGTGACCATCGAAAGTCGAATTCTGGAGGAGGATCTCGTCACCCTGACGGAGCGCACCCGCAATCTGGAATCGATGCTGCTGGATATTCTGGATCTGCCCCCGGACACCGCCATCGGACCGCCTGTGAAAGAGACACCGGACCGGCGCCTCCCGGCCCTGGACCGGCTCCACCCCCTTGCACGGGACCGGCGCCAGGAACTCCGTCGTCTTCGTGCCCAGGTGGGAAAGATGGAGCGGATGCTGGAGCTCGCCGAAACCATGATCCTGCCGCCGTATTCCCTGGGTCTCTCCTATTATGACGACGAGGCGGTTCTCCAGGCGGGATCGGCTGCCGTGAAGGCGTCCTTCTCGGACCGAACCACTGCGGCCGTGGGTGGGGGGCTGCCCAAATCACCCTGGTTCGGTACCAACGACGCCTGGCTGAAGGGAACGCGCAGCTCCCTGGCGGCGCTGCGGGCCGATCTCAGGAAAACGGCGGCAGCGACGGACAACCAGGTCCGGAACACGTGGTTTGAGATGGACCGGGCCGTCAGGGAGGAAATCCTCTACCGGGAAACGGTTGTGGATCTTTCGAAGTCCGCTCTGGACGTATCCACCCGCGGATACGAGTCGGGCACGGTCTCCTTCGCGGACGTCATCGCCTCCTATACCAACTGGCTCAGGGTTCGCCTGGCACTGGCACGGAAGATTTCCGATATCGGCGTGGCTCGGGCCGAACTGGAGCAGGCGATCGGCGTATCTCTGTGAGGCGCCGCACCTCGATATGTTCAAGTTGCGATGGCGGCACGCCGCGGCCCGGCATACCGTTGAACGACATGTGTCGACGGCATGCCGGACTCCTGATGGGATGAAGGACCTTTGATCATGGAAAATGAAAAAGAGAAAAACGCTTTAAACCGAGAACATAGGGTATCCGTAAAGACGCTGTGGACGACGGTGATCGTCGCGGCGGTTGTTTCCGTCGTTCTCGCATGGGCGGGACTGCGACTGTTCGGATATCACGCACCGCACCGGGTGAGCCTCGAAGGGGCTTCAGGTGAGGGCGCGTCCGAGGAAACCCAGCTCTGGACCTGCGGCATGCATCCTTGGATCATCACCGAAGAACCGGGGCTCTGCCCCATCTGCGGGATGGAACTGGTCCCCAAGAAAAGCGACGCGGCACCCCAGGCCGCCTCGGGGGAGCGGTCCATCGCTTATTGGCGGGCCCCCATGGACCCCATGGAGATCTACGATGCTCCGGGCAAGAGCAAGATGGGAATGGATCTCGTACCCGTGTATGAGGACGAACTGGTGGGCGGGGTCGACATCCGTATCGATCCGGTAGTGGAGCAGAATATGGGTATTCGAACGACACGGGTGGAGAAGGGATCGCTGGTGCATACGATCCGGACCTATGGGCACATTACCTATGACGAAACCCGAACCGCCCAGGTCGCGCCTAAGGTCGACGGATGGTTCGGTCGCCTGTACGTCGATTTCACCGGAGAAATCGTCGAGGCGGGACAGCCCCTGTACGAGATCTATTCTCCCCAGCTTCTGGCCGCCCAGGAAGAATACCTGACGGCCTTTCGCAACGCCCGGCGGATGGGCGGTGCGAGCCGCGAACTCCTGGCATCGGCCCGCCGACGCCTCAGCTATTTCGATGTAGCCGAAACCGAAATTCAGGCTATCGAATCGGCGGGGGAGGTTAAAAAGTTTGTGATGATCCGCTCTCCGTTCAAGGGCGTGGTGACGCACAAAAACGCCCTGGAAGGCGGATTTGTCAAGGCGGGGACCACGGTTTACACGGTGGCGGACCTTACCCGGGTATGGGTGGAGGCCCATATCTTCGAATATGAGCTGGAGTGGGTGGCTGAAGGGCAGGAAGCCGTGATGACACTGCCTTACCGGCCCGGGAAAACCTATCGGGGGAAGGTGGCTTACGTCTATCCCTATCTCCAGCGGAAAACCCGTGATGTGGTGATCCGGCTCGAGTTCCCCAACCCGGACCTGGACCTGAAGCCCGAGATGTATGCCGATGTCCGCATCAAAACCAGCGGTAAGGGGGAGGGATTGATCATCCCCAACGAATCGGTGATCCGTTCCGGCGAACGCAACGTGGTTTTCGTGGCCAAGGGCGACGGTCGCTTCATCCCCAGGGAGACGGTCCTGGGCATGAGCCTGGACGGCGACAGGATTCAGGTTTTAACAGGGCTTGCAGCCAACGAGACCGTGGTGACGTCCGGCCAGTTCATGCTCGACTCGGAATCCAAGCTGAAGGAGGCCGTCCGGAAGATGATGCCGCGCGGAAAGCCGTCTGCACCATCGGAGCCGGAGTCGAAGGGGGACGCCGACTTTTTTGAAGGCATGGAAACACCGCCGGCGTCGGATGATCCATTCTTCGAGGATATGGAATGACATATTTGCCGACATCAGCGAACATTCGAGCGTGAATGAATTGTGACGGCAAAGAGGGGTGCCCCGGATGATCGAGAAAATTATCGAGTGGTCGGTGAGAAACAAGTTCATGGTGATCCTCGCGACGCTCTTCGTGATCGCGGGGGGCGTGACGGCCATGCTGAACACCCCGTTGGACGCTATTCCCGATCTGTCGGACGTCCAGGTCATCATCTACACGGAATATTCCGGCCAGGGTCCGCAGGTGGTGGAGGATCAGGTCACCTACCCCCTGACCACGGCCATGCTGAGCGTGCCTTACGCCAAGGTGGTCCGGGGGTATTCCTTCTTCGGGCTTTCCTTTGTGTACATCATCTTCGAGGACGGCACCGATCTCTACTGGGCGCGTTCCCGTGTCCTCGAATATCTCAATTTCGTTTCCGGCCGCCTGCCCCAGGGGGTGACGCCGAGTCTTGGACCGGATGCCACCGGCGTCGGATGGGTTTATGAATACGTGCTCAAAGACACCACCGGCAAATATGACCTCCAGCAGCTCAGGAGTTTCCAGGACTGGTATCTGCGGTATGAGCTGACGGCCGTGCCTGGTGTCTCCGAGGTGGCCGGGATCGGCGGGTTCGTGAAACAATACCAGGTGACGGTCGACCCCAACAAATTGCTGGCTTACAACCTCCCCATTCAGAAGATCCGGCAGGCCATCCAGCGCTCCAATACCGACGTGGGCGGGAAGTTGATCGAAATGGCGGAGACAGAGTTCATGGTGCGGGGGTTGGGGTATATCAGGTCCATCGACGATCTTGAGAAGATCGCGGTGGGCGTCGACCTGAAGGGCACCCCGATATTGCTGAAAAATATCGCCAACGTCCAGATCGGCCCCGATCTGCGGCGAGGGATCGCCGAATGGAACGGGGAGGGCGAAATCGTGGGCGGCGTCATCATCATGCGGTATGGTGAGAATGCCCTCGAGGTCATCCGAAAGGTCAAGGAACGGCTGGAAGAACTGGAGAAGGGGCTGCCCGAGGGCGTGGTGATCGAAACGGCATATGACCGATCCGGCCTGATCCATCGGGCCGTGGCGACGCTCAGGACCAAGCTCTTGGAGGAGCTGACGGTGGTGGCCGTCATCTGCGTCGTTTTCCTGCTCCATCTGCGGTCGGCGTTTGTGGCCATTTTCACCCTCCCGGTGGGTATTCTCATCTCCATTGCGATCATGAATTTCATGGGGATGAACGCCAACATCATGAGTCTGGGTGGGATCGCCATCGCCATCGGCGTCATGGTGGACGCCTCGGTGGTCTTGGTGGAAAACGCCCACAAACACCTCGAGCGGGACCGCGGAAACGCAACCCATGCCCAGATCATCATCGACGCCTCCAAAGAGGTGGGGCCCGCTTTGTTCTACAGCCTCCTCATCATCACGGTCTCTTTCCTGCCGGTCTTCGCCCTGGGGGAGCAGTCGGGCCGCATGTTCAAGCCGCTGGCCTACACCAAGACCTTCGCCATGGCCGCCTCGTCGATCCTGGCCATCACCATCGTGCCGGTGCTGATGACCTTTTTCGTCCGGGAAGACTCCCTCGATCCAGCGCTCTCCAGCCGGCGGAAACGCCGGATCCGCGTCGTCTCTGTTGCGGCGCCGCCTTTGCTGGTCGCGGGGGCCGGGCTCGCCGGCCTGGATCTTCCGGATTGGAGCCTCGCCGCCGCCCTGGGTCTTTCCTTTTTCATCTTGGTGTGTCTGATCCCCCAGAGAATCATGCCCGAGGCGAGCAACCCCATCAGTCGCTTTTTCATCCGGCTCTATCTACCGCTGATCCACATGGTCCTGAAATGGCGGAAGACGACGACCGTCGCCGCGGTTCTCGTCCTTATCCTCACCTGGTACCCGGCATCCCGGCTGGGGAGCGAGTTCATGCCGCCGCTGAACGAGGGGGACCTCCTCTACATGCCGACGACCCTGCCGGGCATCTCCATCACCAAAGCCAGGGAGCTGCTCCAGCAGACCGACAAGATCATTCAGGCTTTTCCCGAGGTCCACCACACCTTTGGGAAGATCGGCCGGGCGGACACACCGACAGACCCGGCGCCCCTGTCCATGATCGAAACCACAATCATGCTGAGGCCTCATGCCGAATATGAGGTAATCCATGTGGACCGCTTTTTTTCGGATTGGCCGGGTTGGCTCAAATATCCCCTGACATGGCTCTGGCCCGAGGAGAAAAACGGAAAACTTCTCCACGAGTGGCGGCGAAAAAAGGTCGACCGATGGTTCTCGGACTGGCCCGGATGGCTCAAAGCTCCCCTGACGTGGATATGGCCGGAAAAGCGATACATGACCACCGATGAATTGGTTGACGATCTGAACGCCGCCATCCAGTTTCCGGGCCTGACCAACGCCTGGACCATGCCCATCAAGACCCGCATCGACATGCTTTCCACCGGCATCAAGACACCGGTGGGCATCAAACTCATGGGGTCTGATCTGCAGGTGCTGTCCGACCTGGGAGAACGGATCGAGGCGGTGGTCAGGGACATCCCCGGCACCCTGTCGGCGTTTTCCGAGCGGGTGACCGGAGGAAATTATTTCGATTTTAATATCCGGCGAACCCAGATCGCCCGCTACGGGCTGACGGTGAATGATGTCCAGGAGGTCATCATGACAGCCATCGGCGGCATGAACGTCACGTATACGGTGGAAGGGCTCGAACGTTATCCCGTCAACCTGCGATACGACCGGGAACTCCGCGACAATATCGATCGGCTCCGGCGGGTTCTGGTGGCCACGCCCACCGGCACCCAGGTGCCGTTGGCTCAGCTCGCGGAGATCTCCATCCACAAGGGACCGGCCGGCATCAAAAGCGAGAATGCCCGTCGTTCGGCCTGGATATATGTCGACCTCAAGGGTGTTGATGTGGGCACGTACGTCGAGACCGCCAAAAAGATCGTGGACGAGGCTGTAAAGCTGCCGGCCGGCTACTCCATGGTCTGGTCCGGACAGTATGAATACATGGAACGGGCGAGAAGGACCCTGAACATCATCGTGCCCGCGACCCTGGCGGTGATCTTCATCCTGCTCTACATCCATTTCAACAGCATCGTGGAAGCGACGGTGGTGATGGCGAGCCTGCCTTTCGCCCTGGTGGGCGGGGTTTGGCTGATTTATCTTTTAGGCTATAATCTTTCGGTGGCGGTGGTGGTGGGGTTCATCGCGCTGTCCGGGCTGGCGGCGGAGACCGGCGTGGTCATGCTGGTGTATCTGGACGAGGTGTATGCCAGGAGACGCGCCCAGGGCGAGATGGGTTCTCTCGAAGACCTGAAAGCGGCCATCATCGAGGGCGCGGTGGACCGGGTGCGCCCCAAGATCATGACCGTAGCCACGACCCTCATCGGCCTCCTGCCGGTCATGTACGGTTCGGAAACGGGCTCCGAGACCATGAAACGGATTGCCGCTCCCATGGTCGGCGGGCTTGTTTCATCCACCGTCCTGACACTCGTCATCATTCCCGTGGTGTATGACATCTGGAAGCGATGGGAACTCAAGCGGGCCTGGCGGGAAGAAGATTCGACAGGTTGACGAGGAAACCCGTGGCGCCGGTGTGCAGTTCGGGAAAAGACGCGGGAGAACGTTTTGATCAACAGCGGTAAGCTTCGCCCACACGGTCGGGGAAACAGAAAAAGGAGACATTGACCATGAAAAAATACATGTATATCGCAGCAATCGTATTTGGCGTGATGATGGCCCCGGCCTGGCCTGTGTTGGGCGCCGGCGACGGGCATGGCGGAGGGGGCGGTCACGGAGACGGTGGAAGCGGCCGGGACATGGGGCAAGGCGGCCATATGATGGACGGTTCCAGCCAGGGCATGGCCCAAGAAGGGCTAGGGGGTATGGAAATCCACACCGCCACTGTGGAGGGCTATCATCTCAGTTACGAGCTTATCGACATGAAAGCGCGGATGAAGGGCATGGAAAATATGCCCGAGATGGAACACAGCCACCACCTGATGGTGTATGTGAAGGACAAGGACGGCAACCCGGTCGAGAACGCCAAGGTCGGATACCTGATCAAGGGTCCCGGCGACAGCGAGCAGAAGGCCATGTGCATGGGTATGGGTGCCGGCTATGGCGCCGATATCAGCTTGGATAAGCCCGGAAAGTACACCGTTAACACCAAAGTGGTTGCAGGAGGCAAGAGCATGCAGGACAGCTTCGAGTATGAGGTGAAATAGGAATCGGTGTTTCTACAGGCATCTCTCGCAGCCCTGGCATCGTCATGCCGGGGCTGCCGGCGGACACTCCCGGAGCCGGGCCGGCAATATACCCGTCACTGGCTATACCGGACAGCGGCGTGGGGCACTTTTATGGAAAATCCGATCAGACAGGAAAAAATGCTTCTGAGCCTCATCCTCGCCTTCGTTCTTTTCTCGGGTGCGGCCATATATGCAGGCGTCCGCCAGATATACGATAAGGAGTCAAGATACAGTCACGGCATCGCGAACGCCAATTTGGCTTCGGGGAAGACGCTGGTCGAAGCCTTCTTCTCCGATGTGAAGGCCCATCTGCAGTTCATCGCGGCGGCTTCGCCCATGGGAAAATACATCGACAGTGATTTCCGCTCGGTTGAATACGAAGAGGCCGTCCGGCGGATGTTCGAAAATTACATAATGAACTTCGGCCACATTCTGCGGATTTTTGTCATCGATGACGCCGCCGGGATTCTCCTGGTTGTGAACAGGCATAATGACCGAAATGTTCCGCTTTTCAGCAACTTCAGGTCGGCATTGGCGGGCAGTTTGGGTGCCATGGTTCTCGATGTCGAAGAGGAGGGGAATGGCGTCAAGGCCCCATCCATTGTGGCTGCCGTTCCGCTCCTTGACAGGCATGAACGGTTGCGGGGAGCATTGGGAATGGAAATCGATCCTGAATTTTTGTTCAGACTTCTCCCCGGCCGTATCTACATTCAAGTCGCTGGGCATAGCATCCTCAAACCGGCTGACGACTCCATGGGAGGACTTGAATGGATGGGGAGCCGTTTTCAGGGCGAAGCGGGGGTGGTGAAAATTTCCGACACGGAAACCGTGCACTATACAAGGCTTGATATTCCCGGTGCGAAAAGCGGCATCATCGCCAATTACCACCACCACGAACTGCTGATGCTGGCGTGGAAACGGCTGATCGTTGCGGCGCTGCTCCTGTTTTTCCTGTTTTTCGGCCTCATCGCAGGGATCGGATACTCGGTGCATTTAAAAATCAGGGAAAAGATCCTGGCCCAGAAAGCGATGATATATTCCCTGATCCGGCTGACCGACCGGCGGGATCAGGAAACGGGCGGGCACCTGGAGCGGACACGGAGGTATTCTGTGGCCATTGCAAGGCATCTGAGAAAAAACCGCCGGTACCGGAAAATCATCACCGGCCGATTCATGGAGGAACTGTATGACGCGGCGCCGCTGCATGACATCGGTAAGGTGGCGATACGGGATGCCATCCTGCTGAAGAAAGGAGGGCTGAGCGATGAAGAGTTCGAGGAAATGAAGGACCACGTCAGGATCGGCGCCCAGATCTTTGACGATATCATCCATAAATTTCAGGTGCACCACCCGTTGATCCTCATGTGCAGAAGCATCTGCAGATATCACCATGAAAAGTACAACGGCAGCGGATATCCGGAGGGCCTTCAGGGGGGTGAGATTCCCCTCGAAGCGAGAATTTTTGCACTGGCCGATGTCTATGACGCCCTCCGCTCGGAGCGGCCCTACAAACCGGCGATGAGCCATGAACAAGCCATGGCGGCCGTCATGAATGAAAAGGGGGCGCATTTTGATCCCGCCGTAGTGGACGCCTTCGTGGCCGGAGAGAAGGAAATTAAAGATGATTGTCGGCATCGTGATGGCTGCGCCTGAACCTGCTGACCAACTACGATGAGGTCCCCTCTATTTCCAGCACACGACAGACCTCAGGCCGGCCTGCGGCAAATCGCCGCGAGCCGGATCAGCTTTCCTCGCCCGGCCTTGGCAAAAAGAATTCCTCAACCTCAACTTCAGTCCTGGAAAGGGATTACGCATCGGTTTTCCCCATGGCGATCACCTTTTCCCGAAAGGATTGCGACTGCTTCTCCCTGGGAACCAGCAACGTAAACGTCGCGCCTTTGCCCCATTCACTGGTGACCTGTATCTCGCCGCCCATGTCATCGAGAATCTTTTTGCTGCAGGCCAGCGACAACCCCGTACCCTCGCCGGTCGTGGTAAAGAACGGCTGAAACATCTTCGGCAGGTGCTCCGGCCGGATGCCCGGCCCCTGGTCCTGAACCTCGATCCGGCAATGTGCGGCACCCCGCTCCGACCGGATCTCTATCCTGTCCCCCGGCGAGGATACCTCGATAGCGTTGACGATCAGCTGATCCATGACCCAACCGATCTTTTCGACATTCACCTGGGAGGTGCACCCGTTTTCATCGAGACGGGTCCGAACGGAGATTTGCGCCTCCTTCAGCCGGGCCCGGCAGTGTTCTATTCTCTGGAGGATGATCTCGTTCAAGTCCTTAGAAAGTGTCTGAAACTGCTCCGACGGAACATAGGACGACAGGTTATCGACCATGCTTTCCAGCCGATCCATTTCCCGTTGGAATTCCGCTCCAAATTCCAGCGCATCGTCCGAGTCGCCGGCGGATTTCGCGGTCAATCGCTTGAGCGCTTCCAGGATATCCCGCATTTCATAGCCCACCGCCGTGGCGGCGCGGCCCAGGACAGCGAGCTTCTCAGCGTGCAGCAGGTCGGCTTGCTGTTTTCGCTGCCGGTCGACAATCCAGCCCAGAGCAAGCGCAATCAGATTGAAGAATATAATCTGGCTGAAGATGGTCAGCATATTGCCGTGGCCGCCATCATAGAAAAGAATATATGCCGCATAAATCACGCTGATGGCGGCGGAAACCGATATCCCGATCCTGAGACCAAACCAGAAACTCGCAAGCAGAATCGGTATCATATACAGCTCTCGGTGCAGGACGTGAAGGACGATATCGCCGTGTCCGGTGCTGTAATGGAGAACGGTGATGATCCCCGTCAATCCAATGATCACCATTAACTTGAGTGGTACGGATGTAACATCCATAAATCATACCTCCTGCAGACCGTTTCAGGGTCGTTTAATCCGTGGATGCATCCCTTGCCACGCGGAAACTCGTATCAGTATAATATTTAGTGGCATCCTTCTCAATGATGATCTCCTCTTCGATCATGTCCGAAGGCGACTGTCCCATGATCACGAATCCCCCGGTATGGGTCCGGCCCCATTCAGCGATCTGATTGATTCCCCTCAATCCATACTTGTCGAGGCGGTAGCTCAGGACCGGCACCGGCGCTTCCAGCGCTTCCCGGGTGGAATTGGTGTCGGTCTTCATGACATAGTACCATTCCTCGACCCGGGGCAGCCGAAGTCCGAAATAGCGCGCGTAGCTTTCCGCACCCAACCCTGTGACCATCAGCACTGCGCAGGAGGAGTGCATGGGGTCTTGGACGAAAAATCGCCCGTCTTCGAACACAATGGGCTTGTATCCTCTTATCTTTTCACTGATTTTCAGTATCAATCGCTCGTCGAGGTACACTTCGCTCTCGACGACCCGGATCCGGCCTAAATTCTGGTTTAAAAAATTGACATACTGCTGGTTGGTAACAGGCGTATCCGATAAATAAAAAGGTTCCGTCGAAATCTCTTTCAGGCCAAGAATCGTGCTGGAAGAAAACGTGACCGTCGCTGGAGGAATCAAATGAAGCAGCGCCCCGCCTTCGGAGCGCAGCGTATTCTCGAGGGTGTCCGGATAGGCGCGAGATGTGATCTTCTCCACGTCCGATGCAGGCGTCGGCCGGACTGAAGACGACGGCTCGTCGCTCAAGTAAAGGATCAAAGGGATCAGCACCAGCAGAGCGAGAATGCTGATCAACACGGCGGCTTTTTTCGTCGTCAACCTTGACGCGGGTTGATCTGTGGGCTGCGAAACAGGGCAGTGGATCAGCTGCAGCAGCCGTGATTTCAGTTCCCGGGCGGAGCCGATGCGCTGATTTGGATTTTCTTCGGTGGCCGCCATGATGATGCTGTTCAAGGCCCGGAGGTAATCCGTATCCGGGTTGGAGAGCTTGACCTGCTTGAACGGTTTCGTCCTATCCGATAATTTCCCCTCGACCACCTCATAGAGGATTTTCCCCATCGAATAGATATCCGCGGGTTCCCTGGCCAGGCTGAAATTGTAGAACTGTTCAGGGGCCATATAGGCCACCGTGCCGTAAATGTCCGCGATGGTTTCGGTTACGGAAGGAAAATTGAATCCCAGCGACAAGCCAAAATCGGCGAGCTTCGGCACATCGTCCTTCATCAGAAAATTTTCGGGCTTGATATCCCTGTGGATGATGCCCAATTCATGGACCTTCTGGAGGCCTTCAAGCAGCGGGATCATATACTTCTCGATCCACTCCCCGATATCCTCCTGGTACTCAAATCCGCTGACATCCATGGTGTTTCGAAGGGTTCGTCCGGCGAACAACTCCATCACCAGATAGTCGATCTCGTGCATCCTGTCGTTGATCTCGACGCTGTCCTGCTTGAAACCGTATATGCGGACCACATTGGGGTGATCGATCTTGGCGGCCAGTTTCGCTTCTGATTGAAAGCGTTTCAGAGTGCTCTTGACCTGGGCTTCATCCATGGCTTTTGTCATCCCGGGGGAGATAACCTTGATGGCCACCCGTATGTCCAGCTGAATATCGTAGGCCATGTATACGGACCCCATCCCTCCCTGACCGATCATCTTGATGATCTGGTAATTCTTTCCGAGGGTGGTTCCGGGGGCCAAGCGTGAATCTGGTTTCATGGCGGTGTTCTCTTGTTGGCGATTGAATGATCGTCTTCATCAGATACGGATGATGATCCCCGTAATGTTATCCCTGCCGCCGTTTTCGAGCGCCGCCCTGAGGAGCCGATCCGCAGCCTGGCGCGGATCTCCGATGTTTTTCAACGTCTCGGCGATCTCATCGGCGGGCACCATTTTGTGGAGACCATCGGACGAGATTAAAAACCGGTCGCCGACAGCAAGGTCCAGAACCCTGGTTTCCACTTGTTCAAGCGGCATCTGGGTGCCGACCGAACGGGTCAGCATGTTGCGAAGCGGGTGTTTTGCCGCTGCAGCCGGCGTAAGGTCTCCCTCGTCGATCATCTCCTGGACGAAGGTGTGGTCGGATGTCAGCTGGCTGAGGCGGCCCTCCCGAAGCCGGTATATCCGGCTGTCGCCCACATGGGCCGTGATCCCGACATCCGCCACCACCAGCATGGCTGACAGGGTGGTTCCCATGTCCTCGCATTGAGGTTCCTTCGATGCCGCGTCTCGAATGCAGCGATCAATCTCATGGACGCGGTTCTCCAGTTGTTTGACATAGCGCTTCACTTCGGATCCGGAAATGGGTCCGGCGAAGAGGGCCTTCAACTTCCGGCAGGCCAGGGCGCTGGCCTGGTCACCGCAGCTATGGCCGCCGATGCCGTCTGCGACGGCAAACACCCACCACTGCGCACCTGGGGCCGCATCGTCCGGAGCGCCGTCGTGAATGATATAGGCATCTTCGTTCTTCTCGCGCTTGAGCCCGGTGTGGGTAAAGCCATAATAGTTTAAGCTCTTGGTTCTTTTCATCCTTTTTCTTGCCCCCGGCCATTGGTGGGCAGCCACCATCCTTTTGTCGATCCTCGCCGGCTGCTGAAGATTTGGCGGCAACCAATGGCACGGCCGTCGCCGTTTTGCCCCAGCTCTTGGGCTGTGGCCTTGAGAGCCTTAAACGGTAACGTTCATGTCTGCGCCGTTGGACATCCCGGGCATGGCTTCGGTCTCCATTTCGGGCTGCCGCTGTCGGGAATTGTCATCATCGATGTGAGGGGGCCCATTTTCCCATCAGCACATCTTCTGCTTCCGGCGGGATGGTAACGCCGTTATCCGGATTGCCGTCGATGTATAGGGTCTGGATCAACCTGCCTATGTTGGTAACGGCAGGATGGGTTTCGTCCACGGCCCCTTCGACCAGATGAAGAGGAATCATGAAATCCATGGCCGGCGCCTGACCGAGCATGACATCGCCGATGAAGAAGGCGATGGTATCCTCTTCCATGTAGCTGAACATGCCGTTGGCATCGGTATATTCGTCGTGACTACTTCTCTCATAATATAGCCCCTCCACCGGACTGTCAACAAACACGCCGTTGAGCTGGGTGGGTCCCTCGTCAGTAACGGCGCTGTCTCCCCCGCCGCTATTGCATCCCATGAAAATTGTTACCAGAATATCCAGAAAAATTATAGTTGAAGGGAACGAAACAACATATTTTGGTATCCATTTGTCGACAAGCTCCCTGAATGTAACAATCAGCAGCCTCCGCCGCCACCGTGGTTGTAACCCCCCTTGCCCCCATAGCCTCTGTGGTATCCATTCTTCCATTCCCCATGATTCATGAATCCATTCTGATCATGATGGTAGCCGGGAGTGTCCATTTGGCCGTCGTTCATGTGCAGCTCGTAACGATTCCTTTCCGCGGGCGCCATGGTGCGAAAGCGCTGACGGATCTCATTGTTGAAGGCATCCTGTTCGTGTTGCGGCATGCGGTGGATGGTATCTCTCATTCCCATCAGCTCACTGGTGGAATATGATCGATAATCCTCTGCCCATAACGGTGCCGCGATCAGAACCAGCCCGATGATTACACCGATCAAACGATTAATTTTCATTTTTTTCTCCTTTCCGCCTGTTGGGTTGAAACGACCTCAACTGAAGTCATCGGAGTGGGAAGGATATCCCACTCTATTATAAGTTAAAGCAATAGTTGTGCCATAGAGTAATAGATATGAATTACAGGAGATAAGGGTTTTGAAAAAGGGATTTGGGCAGTTTTTGCCCGGTGCTTTCAGAAAAAGATGCAGCAAGGTGTGAAAAAAATTCGCGGCGATTCTTCACTATGGAGGCTTGTGATGGTTTAATTGCTAAGGATTCCGGGCTCAACACGTAGAAAGCACTTTATCAATCATTGTTCAGTTCATTGGGAATATGCCAGGATGTGTAAAAAATTTGCGCACGGTTCTTTCTCGGCCGAATAAGACCCTTTTGCCGGCACAGCCTTGCCGTCCATTCATTTTCGCGCTTATCCCGTCCGGGCAGCTTGATGCTGAAGATAGGTGGTGGGGGGAAATGGCATCGAGAAGGACTGCTCAGGCTTGAGTGATTTGAGGCTTCAGGTGCATCAGGACATTGGTGGATTTTGACACCGCCCTGTGCACCTTTCACCTCGCGCCATCGATAGCTGTTCCGTTTGAGGTAATTTCATATCGACAAGGGGAGGATTGATCGACGTTGTTGTGCCGCCGAGGTCTCTCCGCCGAAGATCGTCCTGGTTCAGGCGCTGCTTGGAACCTAAAATCCTGCGGCGAGCTGGATCGTGAAGATAAGGTGGTCCTGAACATCCATATCGGCCGTCTTGATTTCTTCATCCTGATCGACAAAGGAGAGATCCATGCTGAGCTTGTTGGCGTGCCCTTTGATGAAATAGTTCAGGCCGAGGCCGTATATGGCGGTATCTTCCTTTCCGTTTTCGTCCACATCGATATATTCGTAATGGGCAAATGGCTGCATGCTCCCGATGCCGATCTTACCGGAGAAAAGGTAGCCGGCCTTCAGGGAGATAATGGACCCGTCGTTCCCTGAAACGAACTGGGTATAAGTGATGCTGTTTGGTCCGTTTTTAATATCGATATAGGCTCCTTCAACGGTGACCGCGTCGCTGGTTCCTATCGGTTGATCATAGTGAAGATCCGCCGTCCATGCAAAATAATCATCCTCTTGGTCGCCGAACCTCAATTCTTCCTGGTAGTCTCCACCCAGCCCCAGTGCAAGAATCCGTTTTTTCCCCAGATAGGTGCCCTGGTTGAACCAATCCGTCTCCGGATCGAACAGATTGACGCTGAATCGTCCGGCGAACCTTAAATTGTCGTCGGGATTCATGGGACTATCTTCGACCCCCTCGGAAACCATTAACCGATACTGGAATTTGCCGTCCATGACATTCCCCCAAAGGGTGCCCCCGTCATCCCGGCCGACCTTACTGGGATAAAAGATGTTACCCCTGACACCGCCCTGGGTCCAATCAAGGTCGGTGGTCATCAGCGACATGGTAGAGGTTGTTCCGTAATTTCGCGTGAAGGGCACGTACATGCGCCCCACCTGCAGCTTGAAGGCCTCGTGCATCTTAAATGTGATCCACAAGTCCCGGAACGCGACTCCGCTGCCCAGCCCCAGTGAGGAACGGTCCAGCCCATCCTGGCCAATCCGGTCGGAAGCGATATGGGTAAAGACCTCCAGGTACGGATCGATCTCCCCCTTCAGGCTAAGGTACGCCCTTCTGATCATAAAATCGTTGACTCCCTCGTCGGCAACCCCATCGTTGTCACTGTCCCTGCCGTTCTCTACGTACTGGTACCAGCCCTGGGTCCAGAATCCGATTTCCCCTCTGGTCTCCTCGTTAATGGTGAACTTGTACCCGCCCCACGCGAGACTCCCAGCCCAACAGATGCAAGTCAACAAAAACAACGTCGCTTTGAATGTACGCTTCATCCTTTCCTCCTCCTTATTTTTGTTGAAATTATCCAGAAAGTTGGCCGCATTTACCGACCCACTGTGAACCGCGTGGCAGTATCAGACTGTTTATCTCACCATACGTTACGGTACATTTTCCATGATATATTTTTCTATACAATCGACGATGGTACCATCGGACAAGGAACAGACGTGGTTACGGCAGTCGGCGGAGAGAGCTTCGGAATCGGCCTTACATTTACGGATCGTTTTATCGCACAACCGGCAGGCCTCCAGTAAAAACCGGACGCCAACATTGTAACTTGGCGGAATTGAACCTTCAGTCCTCATGCTCCACCGGACTTCGGCGAAATAATTGTGTTTCGCATCAAGCCAGTAAGGGTCCGGTGCAACATCGATCATTTTGATATGAATGCGTTCACCAGGCGTTAACCTTCGTTCGGCGAGAAATGCCATGCCGCCAGTGCAGCTGTTGATCATCTCTGCTTCATGGAATTCTTTCGCCGAGCAACCGGAATAACGTATTGAAGCCCGGTGCCTATTGCGAGTAAACGCACGATGGGTGATAACATCCATAGTGTTACCGCCTTGAAATTCATCATTAACTTGCATGGATTGCAGTATCCTGCCCTTTCAAGGTGGTGTTTGCTGTCGCGCAAGAACGGAACAAGAGTCTTGTTTGTATATGTGCTTTATACCTAAAAGCTGCAAACCTTGCCAGGGTTAAAATGAATAGCATCCATTCATGCCCCGCAGGCACCAAATCTGACCCGGGGAGCTCTTTTTGGACATATCAGAATGAGGATATCTATCTACATCAGCATCTCCGCTCCATTTTTTCTCGTTGCCGGCGCCCTCAGGTCGCACCTGTCCACCGGAACACGCAGAAGCACCCGATTCCGGCCGTGGCCGGCGGCTTCAGGCAAATTCGAGCTTCATGATATTCTCTTCCATCTGGAGCCATTGCTCCCGGAACGGATAGCTCTCTGACAATTTCAAGATCCATTGCCGGCTT
>NZ_JBFXGG010000042.1:0-28462 GCF_050178255.1 Desulfococcus sp.
TGCGGCACGGTTCTAAGCCTTGCGTCAAAAATCTTTTATGTCTATGAAGATCCTCGCATCGCCGAGGTCGAAGCCAATCTCGCGGGCGCCAACTGCGGCGGTTGCGGATATGCCGGATGCTCGGCGGCGGCCGCCGCCGTCGTATCGGGGAAAGCGCCTCCCAACGTCTGCATTGTCTCCGGTCCCGAGCTCGTTGCGAACGTCGCTAAGGTGATGGGCATGGACGTCGGTACGGCGGAGCCGCTCAAGTCGCTCAACACCTGCGACGGCGGATTCCGTGCGGATGACAAATTTCATTATATGGGCGTTCAGACCTGCGCGGCCGTATCGACGATGTATGGGGGTAAACGCGAATGCCGGGTCGGATGCCTCGGCTACGGAGACTGCGTACGCTCCTGTAAATTTGACGCGATCCACATGGGGCCCGACGGATTTCCCATCGTCGATGAGATTAAATGCGTGGGATGCGGTGCTTGTGAAAAGGCGTGCCCCAAGAGCATTCTTACGGTGAGGACCCTGTCCCAGCGGCTGCTCGATATCAACAAAACCGAGGACGCTCTGGCGCCCTGTCAGCAGACCTGCCCTGCGGAAATCGATATTCCGATGTATATCGAGTGTATCACCAAAGGGGATTACGAAGGCGCCGTTCATACCCTGCGGCTGAGAAATCCCCTGATTCTTACCTGCGGGCGGGTTTGTCCCCATCCCTGTGAGGATTACTGCCGCAGGGGTATCGAAGATGAACCGGTATCCATCAACCAGCTGAAACGATTCGTAGCCGACTTCGAGATGAATTCCGGCACGCGCTTTCCCATCAGCTGCGCACCTGAAACCGGCAAAAAGGTTGCCGTTATCGGCGGCGGCCCCGCAGGGCTCAGCTGTGCTTTCTTTCTGAAGCGGGTGGGGCACGACGTGACCATTTTCGAGGCGATGCCCCATCTGGGCGGTATGGTCCGTTACGGTATCCCAGAATATCGGCTTCCCAAAAAGACACTGGATTGGGAAATTCAAGGCATCCTCAATCTCGGCATAGAAGCCCGTACGAACATGCGATTCGGCAGGGACTTCAACATGGGAACACTCAGCTACGAAGGCTTTGACGCGGTATTTTTCGGCATCGGTGCCTGGAGCGATTACACCCTGGGTATCAAGGGCGAGGACGCTTCGGGCGTCTATACCGGTATAAATTTTCTCTCACGGTTTGCCGGAGGGGAAAAAATTCCCATCGGTAAAAAATGCGTTGTCGTCGGCGGCGGCAATACCGCCATCGATTGTGTTCGCACATTGGTCAGGCTCGGCGCGGAAGAGGTGACCCTTCTGTATCGGAGGACCCGGAAGGAGATGCCGGCCAATGTCGTGGAGATCGAAGCTGCCGAGCATGAAGGCGTGAAATATCATTTTCTGGCGGCACCCACCAGGGTCGTGAGCGACGAGAGCGGGAATGCGACCCATCTGGAATATCTCAAGATGGAACTGGGTGAACCCGATGCCAGCGGTCGTCGTCGTCCGGTGCCTGTCGAAGGATCGGAAACCCTGATCGAGGCGGATATGATCATCAGCGCCATTGGACAGCGCCCGGATGTTTCATTCAAGGAGGACGCCAAGTCTCTCGAAGATCTCGTCATCACGCGGTGGAATACCCTTGACAACGATCCCATAACCCTGCAATGCAGTATTCCCAAGATATTCACCGGCGGCGACTCCGCTACGGGTGCATCCCTGGTAGTCTCGGCCATTGGCGGTGGGCGACGGGCGGCTCGGTCCATTCATCAATATCTGATGGGCGAATCGGTCAAACCCCCGGAGAACGTTCTTTTCAAGACGCATATTCCGGAATCGCTGTTCGAGCATGTGGACGGGGTGATTCCCAGCGAGAGGGCCAGGATGCCGGAGTTGCCGGTGGCCACCCGGATCAAAACCTTCGAGGAGGTGGATTTGGTGCTGCCGGAAGAGGCTGCTCTCAAAGAGGCGTCCCGGTGCATGAACTGTTGTAGATTGTGTTACAATAAAGATACCCGGAAAAAAGCCGCATAAGCGTCGGCAATCGAAAACGTTTAGCATCTGAAAGGCCGTTCCCGAGTCTCAGACTCGGGAACGGCCTTTTGCATGGCGGACAGTGGTGGTGAGAGATGAAGAAACTATGCCTTTATCAGGGGCTCTATATCCAATCAGGATGATACGTCGGTATAAGCCTTCCTGAGAGCACATATCAGTTCAAGCATATCTGGGGGAGGCGGCGCGCTGAAACATATATCAGCGCCGCTTTCAGGGTGTTTGAAGCGAATTTCCAACGCATGCAGCATCTGTCGGCGGACGGGTTGAATCAAACGGCGGACTTTTGGCGAGTGGTTACCCCAATTTGAGGAGCTGTAGATCGGATCCCCGATAACGGGATGATGGATGGCGGAAAAATGGACGCGAATTTGATGGGTGCGACCGGTCAGCAGGTCCACCTCGAGGAGGGACGCTTCGGCAAGATGCTCGAGACGCCGCCATCGGGTCAAAGCGTGTCTTCCGGATCCCATGGTGACTGCCATTTTTTTTCGGTTAGACGGGTGACGGGCAATAGGGCGGTCAATGCTTCCCGAATCTGTCGCCATATGATCGTGTACTAAAACCAGGTACTTTTTCCCGACCCTTCGGGATTTGAACTGAGCGGACAGGTCGGTGTGGGCGTCGGCGGTTTTGGCAACAACCAGGAGGCCGGTCGTATCCTTATCCAGGCGGTGGACGATACCGGGACGAACTTCTCCGCCGATCCCCGGTAGATCCGGACAATGGTGGAGCAGAGCGTTAACGAGAGTCCCGGAGGAATGTCCCGGCGCCGGATGCACCACCATGCCGGCGGGTTTGTTCAGAACGATCAGGAAGTCGTCCTGATAAATGATATCCAGTGGAATGGGCTCAGGAGGAATATGGGCCGGCTCCGGCGGCGGAATTCGGGCGAGAATTTCGTCGCCTGGGCGAAGCCGATGACTGGGCTTTGCCTTCCGTTGAAAAAGCGTGATCCGCCCCGTGCGGATAAGCTGGGCGGCGTAGGAACGAGAACAGTCCGGAAGAATCGTCCCCAGAAAGGCGTCGAGCCGAAGACCGGCGGACTGGTCATCGACGATGATCCGGTACTCATCGACAGTATCGATCATAGAGGGAGGATGCGCAGAGGTCAGGAGATAAAAAGAGATTCGATTTCGGTAAGAATCGTCTGTTCGTCGGTTTCTTTAGCCGTGGAGAGTTCCTTGACCAGCAATATCTGGGCCGTATCGTAGAGCTTGCGTTCTCCAAAGGAGAGATCTTTTGACATTTTCAGGAGGAAAAGATCCCGATACACCTCAGCGACCTCATAGAGAGATCCAGTTTTAATCTTTTCCATGTACTCCCGGTATCGACGATTCCAGGTCTGGTTGTCCAGGGGACTTTCCTGGCGATCGGACATGACCTTGTAGATATCGGGAATTTCAGTCTTGCTGATGACGTCACGCAAGCCGACGGACTCGACGTTCCAAGTCGGAATCATGATCACCATATCGTTCTCAAGAACCTTCATAATATAAAAATCATGGGTTTCGCCGCCCACAACCTTGCTCTCAATAGATTCGATGCGCCCGACTCCGTGAGCGGGATAGACCGCCAGATCGCCGACCTGGAATCGACGCCGCTTGCCGTTGTGTGGCGAATTGCTTTCGGTATGATTCTTGGCCTTTTTTTCGTTCATTCCACCACCAGTATAAGATATTAAAAACACACCTCATCGACCGGCAGGGTAACGCCTTTAAATCAAACTGAGGTCGCTGAGGCTATTCGGTATGAGAATAAATTTTTCATTTTATATCATACATATAAAAAACAAGCAAACAAAAAAGGATTGGCGCCGAATGGGGGCGCCAATCCTTTTGAGTATTCAGTGTTGCTTAGCTATGTGCGGATCCATAAGATCCGCTCCGGAAAATCTGATCCGGTTATCGCGGTCAAACCTACATCAGGAAAGGCACCATCAGCAGCGCGACAACGTTGAGAATCTTGATCATCGGGTTGACAGCCGGTCCGGCGGTGTCTTTGTATGGATCGCCGACGGTGTCACCGGTAACGGCAGCCTTGTGAGCATCGGAGCCCTTGCCGCCGAGATGACCGTCTTCAATGTATTTTTTGGCGTTATCCCATGCAGCGCCGCCGGTGGTCATGGAGAGTGCCACGAAAACGCCGGTGACGATGGAGCCGATGAGAAGACCGCCGAGGGCGACCTTGCCAAGGATGAAGCCGACCAGGAGCGGAGCGACGACCGGCAGAAGAGCGGGAACCAGCATCTCCTTGAGGGCGAACTTGGTGACGATGTCGACGCAGGCGCCGTAATCAGGTTTGGCGGTGCCTTCCATGATGCCCGGGATTTCGCGGAACTGACGACGCACTTCATCGACGACCGCGCCGCCGGCATTGCCGACAGCCTTCATGGCGATGGAGGCGAACAGGTAGGGCAGCAGACCGCCGATGAAAAGACCGATGACGACGTTGACGTCGGAAAGATCGAACTTGATCGCTTTTTCAGCGCCTTGAATCGTGAACTCCATAACGTAGGCGGAAAAGAGCACCAGAGCGGCCAGACCGGCGGAGCCGATGGCGTAACCCTTGGTAACGGCCTTGGTGGTGTTTCCAACGGCGTCCAGCGGGTCGGTGACGGCGCGGACGCTGTCATCCATTCCGGCCATCTCGGCGATGCCGCCGGCGTTGTCGGTGATGGGACCGTAAGCGTCAATGGCGATGACCATGCCGGTCATGGAAAGCATGGACATGGCGGCCATGGCGATGCCGTAAAGCCCGCCGAAGCGATGCGCAAGGAAAATGGCCAGGCAGATGGTCAGCACCGGAGCCGCAGTCGCCTGCATGGAGACGGCGAGACCGGAGATGATGTTGGTGCCGTGACCGGTGGTGGAGGCTTCGGCGATGGCTTTCACCGGGCCGTAAATGCCGGTGTAGTATTCAGTGATGATAACGATGATGACGGTCAGGAGCAGACCGATCAGCGTACAGTAATAGAGGTTCATGGCAGAAATGCCGGGAATGTCGGCCATGAACTTGGCACAGGCGTAGTAAAATGCCACGGCTGCGATGATAGCGGATCCGAACATTCCTTTATACAGCGCACCCATGATGTATTCGCTTTTGCCGAGGCGAACGAAGAATACCGCGATCATCGAGGCGATGATGGAAATGGCGCCAAGGATCAGTGGGAACTCGGTAGCCATCGGATTTTTCGGGAACAGCAGGTGGCCGATCAGCATGGCCGCAACCGCCGTGACCGCATAGGTCTCGAAGAGGTCGGCGGCCATACCGGCACAGTCGCCGACGTTGTCCCCGACGTTGTCGGCGATGGTCGCGGGGTTTCTCGGATCGTCCTCGGGAATGCCCGCCTCGACCTTGCCCACCAAGTCAGCGCCGACATCGGCGCCCTTGGTGAAGATGCCGCCGCCGAGCCGTGCGAAAATGGAGATGAGGCTGCCGCCAAAGCCGAGGGCCACCAGGGCAATGACGTCATGGGTGAAGTAGTAATAACCGGCGACAGAGGTCAGGGCGAGACCGGCCACGATCATGCCGGTGACGGAACCGCCTTTGAAGGCCATCGCCAATCCGGCGGCCAGACCCTTTTTGGCGGCTTCGGCGGTCCTGACGTTGGCCAGAACGGAAACTCTCATGCCGATATAACCCGCGCAGAAGGAGGCCAACGCGCCGATAAGAAAACCCAGGGCGGTTTTGATGCCCATGGTGGCAAAAATAACGGCAAAAATGATGATGCCGGCAATGCCCATGCTTTTCATCTGCCGGTTGAGGTAGGCGATCGCACCTTCCTGGATGGCTCCGGCAATTGCTTGCATTTTCTCATTTCCTGCGGGAGCACCTTTTACGATTCCTGCCAACACGATGGCAAAAACGATTCCGAGCGCTCCGACCAGTGTGCATGTCAGGGCCACATTGTTCGATACAAATTCCATTTTACCTCCATCCAAATGCTAAGTTAGGTTTTGAGTATTACGGTTGAACCTGTTCATACCTTCCTTTGTGCCTTTGCAAAGGACAGTAACGGCCGCCTCGCGCCCCTTTTCGATGAACCGGGGCAGTTGCTCGAGCTCCTCCGTCGTAAATCCTCCGAGTACATGATCTACGACGTCGACGCCGGGTTCCGGTCGGCCAATGCCCATGCGAAGACGATTGAAAGCACCGCTTCCCAGGGCATTCATCAAAGATGCAATACCTCGATGTCCCCCATGACCTCCTTTCTCTTTTATTTTAATTCTGCCGAAGGTGAGATCGATGTCGTCATGAATGACGATCATGTCCTCGACGTTCAGCCCAAACTTTTCCAGAAGCAAAAGAACCGGAGGTCCGCTCCGGTTCATAAAAGCCAGTGGTTTTGCCAGAACGGCCTTACAACTGTCGATATTACCGCGACCGATCAGAAGGTCGCTCCGCATTTCATCAATGGAAATGGAAAAGGTGGATGCGATAAGATCTATTACCATAAACCCGACGTTGTGCCTGGTATGTTCATATGCCTTTCCCGGATTTCCCAGCCCTACAATCAGATGGAGGGTATCAGTCAATTATTCTTCTTCATCTATCTGTTCGGGGGCTTCGGTTTCTTCACCCAGCTCTTCTTCCTCTTCTTCGCCGGCCTCTTCCGGTCGGCCGCTCAGAATGGTCAACACCGTAAAGTTTACCTCATGGGGAAATTCGATTCCTTCCTCGACAGGGATATCTTCGATGTGAATCGAGTCGCCTATGTCCAGATCGGTGATATCGATGACGATTTCCTCGGGCATCTGGTTGGGGTAGCAGAGTACCTCGAGTTCACGACGGATGATTTGAACCATTCCCCCGTTTTCCACGCCGATGGACTTTCCGGTCACGGTGACCGGGGATGTGGCGCGGATTTTACGGTCCATGGCGATCTCATAAAAATCGGCGTGGATCATATCCCGTGAAACCGGATGTATTTGAAGGTCCTTTATCATGGCTGTCTTGTTCCCGTCGGCGCTGTCAATGACGAGATTTAGAAAGACCTGGCTGCCGCTTCGATGCTTGACGGCTTTCTCAAGATCGGTCGTATCGATGGATAAGGCCAGGGTCTCAGCGCCGGGGCCGTAAAGTACGGCCGGAATTCTTCCAGCGGCCCGAAGGCGACGTGACGGCCCCTTTTTTCTTCCTGTTCTGATATTTGCTTTGAGATCAATGAATTCCAAAAAAAGCCTCCTTAGATGGTGAACCGGAATATGTAACCGGTTTTTTTGCAGATCGCAAATTATACAAAAAGTGATGTTACCGAATCGCCCTCATGGCTGCGAATGATCGCCTCGCCGAACAGTTTGGAAATGGTCAGCACGGAGATTTTTTCACATGCCGTCGCATCCTGGCTGAGCGGTATGGTGTCCGTCACGACAATGCTTTTGAGATCTGAATTTCGAATCCTGCTGATTGCCGGACCCGAGAGCACCGGATGGGTACAGCAGGCATGGACCTCTTTGACGCCGTTTTTCACCAGGGCACCGGCGGCTTCGGTCAAGGTCCCCGCAGTGTCCGCCATATCGTCGAGGATGATGACGACTTTATCTTTGACGTTGCCGATAACCGCCATGGCTTTTGCCTCGTTAGGGGCATCTCGCCGTTTGTCAATAATGGCAAGACCGGCATCCAGACGTTTGGCAAAAGCCCGTGCGCGCTCGACGCCGCCGGCGTCGGGCGAAACGATGACGACGTCTTCGAGGTTGAATTTCGACCGAATGTGATCCAGAACTACCGGTGTAGCGAAAAGGTTGTCTACGGGGATATTGAAAAATCCTTGAATTTGCCCGGCATGAAGATCCATCGTGATAACCCGGTCAGCCCCCGCCAGCGTGATCATGTCGGCAACCAGTCTTGCGCTGATGGGTACCCGTGGGGCCACCTTTTTGTCCTGACGTCCATAGCCGTAATACGGGATGACCGCGGTCACCCGCTTGGCTGAGGATCGTTTGCATGCGTCAAGCATCAAAAGCAGTTCAACGAGATTGTCGTTTACAGGACGACACGTCGATTGAACCACAAAAACGTCTCTGGCACGGATATTCTCGTTGATCTCGATCTGGATCTCTCCGTCGCTGAAGGTTTTGACCTTTGCCCCTCCCAGAGGAAGATCGAGATAATTACAGATTTTGGCGGCTAAATCCGGATTGGAGTTTCCTGAAAATATGGTGATTTCGTTGTTCATCACTGATTGTTCCGTATCCCTTGAATCCCCAATGTCTAAAAGGGGTGTTCCAAAATGGCTGGGGCGGGAGGATTCGAACCTCCGAATGCAGGAACCAAAATCCTGTGTCTTACCGCTTGACGACGCCCCAACATGATATCTTTGTCGACTACCCTTTCGTCTGCGCGAGCAACTCCGCAGCATACAGCGTCCAATTCGTCGACGTTGAAAGGAGGTGCATTGCGGAATCCCTTTTTTCGGCTGTTTCAAAGAGGCCGAAGACCGTCGGGCCGCTGCCCGACATCAATGCACCGACCGATCCGTGATTCATGAGCGCCGTTTTTGTCGCTTCAATCTCGGGGAACCGGCGGATCGTTACCGTTTCTAGATCGTTGCAGAGATATCGCAAGATGTCAAAATCTTGCCCGTTCTCAAGGGCAAAACTTGTATTGGCTTTTTTACAATTTGTCAATCCCAAATTGAGGTTTTTGTACACATCCGCCGTGGAAACACCAAAGGGAAATGCCGCCAATACCAGAAAAAAACGGCGAAGACCTTCACAGATCGTGAGACGCTCCCCGACACCTTCGGCAATGGCGGGCCGACCCAGGATAAAGAACGGTACATCGGCGCCCAGGGACAGCCCCATCTTCATCAGTTCCTCGATGGAAAACGGCCGGCCATAGTGACGATTCAGGGCGTTCAGCACGGCGGCGGCGTCACTGCTTCCACCGCCGAGACCCGCTGCAACCGGAATCCGTTTCTCGATAGAGATGTGAACACCCTCTCCTGTTTTCAGGCGGTCGAGAAAGCATGCAGCCGCCCGCCAGGCCAGATTGGTCTCATCCGACGGAATTCCCGGATGATGACACGTCAATTGGATGCTCCGTTCCTGGAAACGCAGCACCAGGGTATCGAAAAGGGTTACGGGGCACATGAGGCTGTATAGCTCGTGGTAACCGTCGGGCCGCCTTCCCGTTACGTGCAGAAAAAGATTAATCTTTGCCGGTGCGAGCATCCGGATCTCTTCACCAAGGGGCTGTGAACGAAATTTCATGTATGTCCGGGGTTATTGGGTTACCGTGATGACCCAAAAGCCGTTACCGACCCATCGAATGAGAAAATGGGGCATAGCATCTTCGGATGCGTTGCATTGCTGAATCAACCCACCTCCTTGACGTATATCATCCGCAAGTCATAGAGAATATGTTTCAGCATATCCCGTTCCTGATCGGTCAGGTTCCCCCGGGTCTTTTCCTCGAGCATCCCCAGAATATCGATGGTTTGCTTTGCCGCCGCCAGATTTTTTGTTTTTTCTCCCGTGGCAGGATCGTCCAGAATACCCAGATGCACGAGAACCGAAGAATTCAGTGAAAAAATGAACATGGAAAAATCGATTTTGGGCAGGGGGACGGACTCGGCCTCTTTTCCCGCAGCTTCGTAGTCCTTAGCCATTTGGGCATCGGATTTTTTTCCGGAAGACGACTCTGCCGCCGTCGTGTCTTTCTCCTCAGCCATTTCGACCTCCTTCATGGTTGGGTGCGTTACGGTCGCACCGGCGCGGCCGGAACCCCGTTTAGGGTAATTCCGCCGCGCGGATAAACGTCTGTTTACAACTCGAGCGGGATGACCACCTTCACCAGAGGCAGGCTCTTCAATTCCTCGATCACCTCGGGCGGGATCGGTGTATCGGTTTCGAGGAAGATGATATTCCGGTCGCCGTCTTCTCCTTGACCGACCTGCTCCTGCCCCACCTGCATGCGTCCGATGTTGATGTTGTTTTTGCCGAGGGTCATCCCGATACTGCCGATGGCTCCCGGCCGGTCAAGGTTGTGAATGATGGCGGAGTGGCCGTGAGGCGTCATTTCAAGACGGAAGTTGTTGATTTTGACGATGCGCGGGTCGTTTTTGCCAAAAACGGTGCCGGCCAACGCCACGCTCATCTCCGTCGTTTCCGTTGTCAGCCGAATCAGGTTGAGATAATCCTCGGCGTCGGCGCTGGTAGTCTCGGAGACTTTGATTCCCCGATCCTTGGCGATGATGGGCGCGTTGACCGAATTGACCATGTCTTTGACCATCGGCGTGAGGAGACCCTTGATGATGGCCGTGGATACCGGGGAAAGATCAAGCCCCTGGAAGTCCCCCATAAATTCGATGGTAACGCCCTTGACAGGGCCGCAGATCAATTGAGACATCAGGCAGCCCATTCGGTCTCCCAGCGCCAGAAAAGGGCGCAGTTTTGCGAGAAGGTCTCCGGTGACCGATGGGACGTTGACCGCGTTTACAATGGTGCCGGTGGTGAGGTAATCGATGATTTGTTGAGCTATCGCTACGGCGACGTTGGTCTGGGCTTCTTTGGTCGATGCGCCCAGATGCGGCGTGCAGATGAAATTTTCCAGTTCGAATAAAGGGGAGTTCTCGGGAGGTTCGGTTTCGAAGACATCCAGAGCGGCTCCGGCTACTTTCCCGGACTTCATGGCGTCGTAAAGATCGGCCTCGTTGACGATGCCGCCTCGGGCACAGTTGACGAGCATGACGCCGTCCTTCATTTTATCGAAAGCGTCTCTGTTGATGAAGCCGATGGTGTCCTTCAGTTTCGGAACGTGAACGGTGATGTAATCCGATCGTCGATACAGCTCATCGAGGGAAACGGCTTCGAAGCCGTCTTTTTCGATCCGTTCAGGCGTCACGAAAGGATCGTGAACGACAACCTGCATCTTGAGCCCTCGGGCTCTATCGGCTACGATGGAGCCGATTTTTCCGAAACCGACAACGCCGATGACCTTATTGAAAATTTCACGCCCCTGAAGTTTCTTTTTGTCCCATTTACCCGCTTTGAGTGTGGCGGTACCGCGCGGGATGTTCCGTGAAAGGGCCAACATCATGGCGATGGCGTGTTCCGCAGTGGTCACGACATTGCCTGTGGGGGTATTCATGACGACGACGCCGCGCTTGGACGCCGCTGCAATATCGACGTTGTCCAGGCCGATACCCGCCCTGCCGACGACTTTGAGCCGGCCGGCCGCTTGCAGCAGATCTTCGGTTACCTTTGTCGCGCTGCGGATGACCAGGGCATCGTAATCCCCTATGATGGATTTGAGTTCCTCCGGTGCCAGGCCCGTTTTCACATCCACATCGATGCCGTTCGCTTTTTGTAACATCTGAATCCCAATTTCACCGAGGTTGTCGCTCACCAGAACTTTCATCGTTTTTCCCCTCAAAACCGGTCGTAACCGAAAAGATAAAAACCATGCAAAAGAAAAATACAACCTAACCGATAAACCAGAACACAATATAAATTGGAGGCGTTTTGTCAAGCACAAAGATTCAAACGGAGAAATGGAACCTGTCAACGCGTTGGATAAGATAATGGTTCAAATATCATCGGAATTCGGTTATAGATATAAATCTATTCGGTTACAGGGGTGGATATTCGTTTGTCAGGCCAAAGGCCAACAGAGCAAGGAGGTGCCATGCATCGAACAGCAGCGGGGAAGACCCGGATAGGATGGATAGGAACGGGTGTCATGGGAAGGTGGATGTGCAAGCACGTCATGGACAGCGGTTTCACCGCCACTGTTTACAACCGTACCCAAGAGAAAGCGAGGCCGTTGCTGAACGAGGGGGCATCCTGGGCGGAATCCCCTGCTGCGGTTACGGCTGCCGCCGATGTGGTCTTCACCATCGTCGGCACCCCGGAGGATGTTCGGGCGGTCTACTTCGGCGAAATGGGAATTATTTCTTCAGCTCGGCCCGGCGTGCTGTTGGTGGATATGACCACGACCCGTCCCAGCCTGGCTGAAGAGATTTTCCGTACTGCGGCGTCCAAGGGCGTCCATGCTTTAGATGCACCTGTTTCTGGCGGCGATGTCGGCGCCCGGGAGGCGCGACTTTCCATTATGGTCGGCGGTGAGCGGGAAGCTTTCGAGGCGGCCGCCCCGCTATTCGAGGCGATGGGGCGGAAGATCGTATACCAAGGTGTCGCCGGCGCCGGCCAGCATGCCAAGATGTGCAACCAGATCATGATTGCCGGCACCATGATCGGTATGTGTGAATCCCTGCTTTACGGCGCCAGGGCTGGCCTGGATCTCGAGACCATGCTCGCCGGCATTTCAGGCGGAGCGGCGGCGTGTTGGTCGCTGGACAACCTGGCGCCGAGGATCCTGCGGAAGGAGTTCGATTCGGGCTTTTTTGTGGAACATTTCGTCAAGGACATGGGGATTGCCCTGGATGAAGCACGCCGGATGAATCTCGCGCTTCCCGGGCTCGCTCTGGTCGATCAGTTATATCACGGCGTAATGGCTCATGGCGGACGGCGCCTGGGGACCCAGGCGCTGATGCTGGCGCTGGCCCGAATGAACCATATCGACTTCGAGGATTAGAAAACGATTTTTTCAGGAGGCCTGCGTTCGGGGACATAGTCCCGGGGGATCTTTCCCTCGTTCCATTCCTTCGAAACGTAGAGATTGCAATAGCAGCTCCCGAACTCCGCCACGTCCGGCGCTCGGTAGACGCAGGGGCAGATGATGTCCTTGTCGCTCTCCCGGTCGCCCGACGCCAACCGGCAAGGACAGGCCATGTATCCGTATCGTTCCTTGTTCACGATGAGCGCCTCGATAAGTTCCATCGTTCGGGCCTCGTCCCGGTTGAAATAATATCCTTTGGGCTCATGAATTTTTCTTAATTGTTCGTAGAGTTTTCGGGCGTCCATCACATTCCCAGAGCCTCCTTGATTTCCTTTTCCTTATACCCGACGATGACCTTGTTGCCGATGATGATGGTGGGGAAAGAGCAACGGGGGTTAATTTTTTTTATGTCTTCGATGATGGCCTTCCGTTCGTCTCCTTCGAGCAGGTCGACATCCACGAAATCATATTGGACCGTACATTCCGCCAGAAGCCGTTTGGTGGCTTTGCAATGACTGCATGTGCTGAGGGAATAGACCTGGATATTCTTGTCGTCCGAAGGGTCAGGAGCCGTTCCCTTGTCATTCACCATATTATCGTCCTTTCATGTGGGTGGGTTGGCGCGCCGAAGATGCACCGCATCGGTGGGGACGGCCTTCCGACCGAATTTCGGCGCGGCCCCGACTGAAATGATCACTCTTTAACACATTTGACGGGTTTAAGCAAACGCGAGACACGCTTTTCCGGACAATATAAGGCGTTACGCAAGGGGCGCCAGAAGGCCCAGGGATGCCAGGCAGGTGAAGGTCGACGGGGCCTGGGCGCGGAGCACATCCTTTCGGGAAACAAAATCCTTCAGATCCTCCCAGTCGTCGATATCCCGCCATTCCGGCAAAATATGGAACGCCCGCCCCTGTCCGGGCATTTTTTTTACAGTTTGACGCAGAACCGTCGGCGTGCTCCAGATGATGCCCCGAAAGCATCGGGGAGAAAAAGAGCGCTTGTTAAAACCGATGAGATAATACCCGCCGTCCGTGGAGGGCCCCAGGACAGCCGGACGATGGCGGAGGGCGTCGAAGGCCTCGCGGATAACATCTTCCGGCAGCCCTGGAACATCCGTTCCCATCAGGAGCACCTGGGTATATTTTTCGGAAAAGGCATGTACAAAGGCGTTCGCCATTCGTTCCCCCAGGTCGGCACCGATCTGGGGCCGGAAGCGATAATTTCCGGTCAACCATCGAATGACGGCTGCTTCTGCCCAGGGGGGATGGAAACAGATGATCACCGGTCGGTCTGTCCGATGGAGCATGGAAAGGATGTCTTCCACAAAGCTCTGGTAGAGTCTGACGGCGGCGTCCCGGCCGATGGATTTGGCCAGACGGGTTTTGACCCGACCTTTTTCGGGGTTTTTCAGAAAAAGCAGCACGATCTGTGCAGCAGAGTGGCTATCGGAATTGATCATGGCGTCGGGACCTTTTTGTGTGTGCCGTTGAAAAATGGATGCCTACCCCATAAGAAGGCATACCGTCAACATTGTCCTGTGGTTCGGCAATTTGAATCGGATCGCCCCACCTTCGGGAGGGGGTGTCGGTATTTATTGAATTTGATTCAATTTATTTATGAGATTGATCTGTAAATTTCTCGCTTGACATGACTTCCTTTTTTGTATATCCCAAAATTCGAATAACGAGCAGAATTCACAGCTGAATTCACAGCTGAATTCATCATGGACCGCGGCCAAAGGCATATGCTTTTGGCAATGTTTTTTTTAAGGAGTCTTTATGGCGTTCAAATTTAAGTTTTCAGGGAGCGGCGGTACATTCCCTCACGGCGTGCACCCCCCCGAAAGAAAAACGTTTGCGGAAAATGTGGCGATCGAGGTCATGCCGCCGCCGCAAAGGGTCATGATTCCCCTGCTGCAGAATGTCGGGGCGCCCAGCAAAATTGCCGTCAAGCCCAAGGCGACGGTAGCCTTCGGCGAGAAGATCGCCGATGCGGGAGGTTTTGTGTCCGTGCCCATCCATTCTCCCATTGCGGGTAAGGTCATGAAGGTGGGAACGACGACGCTGCCCAACGGTCGTCATGTTCCGGCGATACCCATCAAGGCCGAGGGCGATCAAGTGAGCGGTCAGGCGTTGTGGGACGACATCTTCGGCGGCGAATGGCCCCGGGAGGGATTGGAGCGGTATAGCCGGAAAGAGATCGTCGACGCCATCCAGAAGGCCGGCGTCGTAGGGCTTGGCGGGGCAACCTTCCCGACCCATGTCAAATATGTCCCCAACGACGAAAAACCCATCGACACGGTGCTGATCAACGGATGCGAGTGCGAGCCCTATCTGACCTCGGATTATCGGATGATGATCGAGGTGCCCGAGCCCATCATTACCGGCGCACTGCTCCTTGGTCGGGTTACCCAGGCCCGGAATATCATCATCGGCATCGAGGACAACAAGCCCAATGCCATCGAAGTGATACGGAAAGCGGCAGCGGGTACCGGCATCAAGGTTGCCGTTTTCCGGACAAAGTATCCCCAGGGCAGTGAAAAGCAGCTGATCCTGGCGGCCACCGGTCGAAAGGTGCCGCTGGGCGGACTGCCGCTCGACGTGGGCGTGGCGGTGAGCAACATCTCCACGGCAGCCGTGGTGGCTCGGGCGGTTTTAAGGGGCAAGCCCCTGACCCACCGTGTGATTTCAGTCACCGGTGCCGGCATCCGGACCCCGAAAAATCTGTTGGCCCCCATCGGCATCAGCATGGGCGATATGATCGATTACTGCGGCGGGCTGACTGAGGATGCCGCCCGGGTTGTGGCCGGCGGCCCCATGATGGGTTTCGCCTTTTCCGATATGGCGACGCCGGTGACGAAGGGCACCAGCGGCATCACTGTTCTCACCCATGGAGATCTGAAACGGGAAGCGGAGACGAACTGTGTCCGGTGCGGCCGATGCGTGGATGCCTGTCCCATGAACCTGGTTCCCAGTAAGTTGGCGCTGGCCTCCCGCAAAAAGGACATCGATCTGGCCCAGATGTACAACATCATGGCGTGTTTCGAGTGCGGCTCCTGCGCCTACATCTGTCCTGCTCAGATTCCCATCGTACAGCTGGTGAGGACCGGCAAGGCCGTCGTGATCGGGGCGAGCAAAAAATAAGAACGCTTGACTTAACCTCATTCGGGAAGTTGCGGAACTTCCTTCAAAGGTAATTTTTTATGGCGAAAGATAAAGAACAGACATTATCGGCTGCGGAAGAGATCGCACCGACGATCCACGTGGCGCCCTCGCCCCACCTGTCCAGCACATCCACCTCGACCCGGCAGATGATGCTCGATGTCCTGATTGCACTGGTGCCGGTGGTGGGGGCATCGATCTACGTTTTTCAGATGTATGCGGTCAGGCAGTTGGCCATCTGCGTGGGGACCTGTCTCCTGGCCGAAGCCGCATTTACCCGCATGCGGGGCAACCCCCTCTCGCTTCGGGATTTTTCCGCAGCGGTAACGGGGGTGATCCTGGCGTTGTCGCTGCCGGGCACGGCGCCTTGGTTCGTTGGCGTGATCGCTTCCATTACGGCTATCGGCATCGGCAAGATAATCTTTGGCGGCGTGGGCATGAACATTTTCAATCCCGCTATGGTCGGCCGGGCCTTTGTCATGATTTCATTTGCAACCTTTCTCGGAGCGTCGGGGTATCAGGACGTGAACAGCGCCGTCGACGCCATTACCCAGGCAACGCCTATGGATGCTTTTAAACAGGGGGGCGTCGTCGCATCGATACCCGCACTGTTTTGGGGTGTGACCAACGGTTCCCTCGGTGAGACCAGCGCCGTGGCGTGCCTTATCGGCGGCATCTATCTCTGCATCCGGCGGACCGCTTCCTGGGAGATTCCTGCGGGGGTTCTCGCAGCGGTCGCCGTCATCGGCGGGATCGCCGGTCTTCTCCAACCTGAGTCCGAATGGACGATTCTCCACCACGTTCTGGGGGGGTCGCTTTTGTTCGGGGCATTCTTTATCGCCACCGATCCGGTCACCAGTCCGCTTACCCCCAAAGGAAAGCTTCTGTTCGGCATCGGCGTTGGTGCTTTTATCATGTTGCTCAGAATTTTCAGCGGCTATCCCGAAGGCGTCATGTTCGCCGTGCTGCTCATGAACGGCGTGACGCCCCTCATCAACCGCTGGACCATTCCCAGACCCTTAGGCGCAAAATAGGATTGGAGATTATGAAACCGATAGAACCCATGGAGCCGATGCCGCCCTCCACATTCGAGCGGCTGAAGAACAACAATATCATTCAGGCATGGTTGGTGCTGTTTCTGGCCCTTTGCTTTGGTTCCGCGCTTGCCGGGGTACAGATGACCCTGGGGCCCAAGATCGAAACCAACAAGATCAATGAGACGCGGGAAAAGGTACCTGAACTCGTGCTGGGAAAAGCGGCCGCCCAGAAGATGGCGGAGCAGGGACAGAACCTGGAAGCGCTGCCGGAAAACATCGTCGTCGAAAAGCCGGGTAAGCAGAGCACGTACAACGTGTTCGAGGCCCGAAAAGACGGAGATCGACTGGGTTGGGTCGTCAAGGCCGGCGGACAGGGATACGCCGATAAGATCGAACTGCTTTTGGGCCTGGATGCCAAGGCGGAGAATATCACGGGTATCTTCGTTCTCGAACAGAAGGAAACGCCGGGCCTCGGCAATAAAATCGTCACGGACGAGTGGCGCGACCAGTTCAAGGGTGTGGGAACCGACCAGCTTCTGACTGTGGTCAAGGGCGGCAAGACCAGCGTTCCCAACGAGATCAATGCCGTGACGGGCGCCACCATCTCATCGAGAAGCGTTACCGACATCATCAATACGGCTGTGGCGGACCTGAAAGGGCCGCTGACCGCCAAAGGATCGGGGGGGAAATAACACATGGCCGATCAACCCACAGCTATCGAGCGTTTTATCCAGGGGATACTGCCTGAAAACCCGGTGTATCGCCAACTTCTGGGCCTCTGCCCGACACTGGCGGTGACCAACGGCCTCAAGGCCGCCATCACCATGTCCGCGGCTGTCGCGTTTGTGCTCTTCTGCGCCAATGTGGTGACCAGCCTGATGCGTAATCTGCTGAAACCGCACCTCAGAATCGTCATCTTTACCCTGACCATCGCAACCTTCGTTACCATTGCGGACCGGGTTCTTGCCGCCTACCTTTACCAGATGAGCAAGGTCCTGGGACCCTATATCCCCCTGATCATCGTTAACTGCATCATCATTTGTCGTTGCGAAGTCTGTGCGTCAAAGCAGGGCGTATTCGTCGCAGGTGCCGACGCCCTCGGCCAATCCATCGGTTTCTGCCTGGCCCTTTGCAGTATCGCTGCGGTCCGAGAGATCCTGGGAACCGGCATGCTCTTCGACATTCGTCTGCTTCCCGTTGCCTGGTCGGACTGGGTAATAATGGTCCTGCCGCCAGGTGCATTTCTAACTTTCGGACTGCTTTTGGGCCTTGTCAACTGGTACAGCGATCGACAGTCGCAAAAGGCCAACAGGGGGTAAAACATGTTCAGTTATCTGATAGACATCTTTCTGATCGGTGTTGTCGCCGCATTGATCAATAATTTTGTGCTCTATTATTTCGTCGGGATCTGTCCCTTCGTGGGGGTCTCCCGAAAGATCAGCACGGCGTTTGGGATGGGATGTGCGGTCATCTTCGTCATCTCCATTGCGGCCCTGATCAGCTGGACCATTACGACTTTCGTCCTTATGCCGGGCGCCCCCCTGACCCGCTGGGTGGCGGCGCATTTCATGACGCCCGAGGCCGCCGCAGGCGTCGATCTGACCATCCTGAGCTATATCGTCTATATTTTCGCCATCGCCTCGTCGGTTCAGTTTGTCGAAATGTACGTGCGGAAGTTTTTCCCGCCCCTGTACAAAGCCTTGGGGGTCTATCTTCCCCTTATTACGACCAACTGCGCGATTCTCTTCGCCTGTCTGATCATCATGAGCAAGATCGTGGGCGTGGACAATCCGGCGGACGCCTGGGACCTGGGCCGCGGCCTGACCCTGGCCGTCGGCGGCGGCATCGGTTTCACCATCGCCATCGTCATTATGGCCGGTATCCGGGAGGAACTGGACCTGTGTGATGTTCCCAAGCCTTTTCAGGGCGCGGCGATCACCCTCATTGTTGCCGGCATCCTGGCCATGGGCTTTATGGGATTCACCGGGGTGGATTCCGGACTCAGGAAGGCGATGATGCCGGCGCCCGCGGTGGCGGCCCAAGCGCAGACTGCACCTGCAGCCGATGGCACGGGGGCGAACCAATAGGCGCGGAAAACCGCGATCGATTCATCAATTCCATACACGCGAGAGGGTTCTATGAATTGGGTAACCATCAGTCTTTCCGCCGCGACACTGTTCGGCATGGCGGTTGTCATCAGCTATATATTGGGGTGGGCCAGCAAGGCATTCTACGTCAAGGTCGACCCTCGGATTGAAGCGATCATCGAGGCGCTTCCAGGCGCTAACTGCGGCGGCTGCGGATTTGTGGGATGCGCCGATTACGCGGAGGGCGTTGTCCTCAGCGGCGCTGCCGTGAACAGATGCCCGGTGGGCGGGGCGGCCTGTGCGGCCAGCGTCGCGGCCATCATGGGCATCGAGGTGGACGAGAGCTATCCCCAGCGTCCGATTGTCCATTGCGGGGCGCATTACGAAGATCGCAAGGGGCGGACGCCCTACTTCGGAGAGATGACCTGCCAGGCAGCAAACATGGTGGCAGGGGTCCAGGCCTGCACCTATGGGTGTCTCGGGTTTGGGGATTGCACCCGAGCATGCAAATATGATGCGATTCACGTCATCGACGGCCTGGCCACCGTGGACTACGATAAATGTATCGGATGCGGTGCCTGCGGCAGCGTCTGTCCAAGGAACATCATCACCATTACGCCCTTCAAGAAATCCCGGATTCTGGCCGTCGGCTGCTCCAACAAGGATGCCGGCAGGGAGGTCATGGCCGTATGCGAGGTGGGGTGCATCGGCTGCAAGGCCTGTGCAAAAAAATCCGAGTTGTTCAAGATCGAGGACAACCTGCCGACCATAGACTATGAACACTGGGACGCCGAATGCACGCTTGACGTCATGGAGGCTTGTGAAAAATGTCCGAGGAACCGTCTGATTTTCGTGGGAGAACCGTCCCCCGCGGATATCGCTGCGACCAAAGACAAGCCATTGCCTGAGGTGGTGGAGGCTGATTTCAAGACCACTGTCGACGATACCGAGTGGCGCGGATAGTTCTCGATATCGCATTTCCTTAAATCGAATTTTCAAAAAGCCGGGCGGCGACGCCCGGCTTTTTTTGTGTGTGTCGCGGCCGGTTCCCGGATTTCCCAGCATCGGGGCGAATAGTTGGGGCCGCCCATTGTTTGAGGGGGTATGGAACATCGTTTGGCGGGGCGCGGGATCAGGGCGGACACACAGGTCCGCCCCTACGTTGACCGCAATGTCATATCATCCGGCCCTCGTGGTCTGGATTTGGTGCAACAGGCCCGTATATCGCGGCTGGTTCCCGGATACCCGTAGGGGCGGACCTGTGTGTCCGCCCTTTTCGGATTGTGTGCGGCTTTTATCTTCCGGATGTGTTTCAGCCCATGGCGTGCGCCCCCTCATCCTGCCTGTTTCCCTCTCAGAGTTTACCGACAAGCCCATATCTTTAGTCTGAATAGACAAAAATGTGATAAATATAAAAATAAGTCACGAAATTGTCTTTGATGTTCAGTCAACGCTATCAAGTTCCGGCGTTACGCTTTTGTAATGATAGCAATAAAATAATTAAAAATTGAATAGTTGCAATATAAGTGCGGTGGATCAATAAGAACCGGTACGCATATTGCTGACATCAATAGAAGTAGGCTGATCTTTAAGACAGCGGGAGCCTGCAAAGATCCCCCGTTTCAAGCGTCACAGTCACACCGATACCCTGGGAGGCATGTCATGAAACAGATTCAAGCGATCATCAAACCCTTCGAGTTGGAAGAGGTCAAGTACGTTCTGAATGAAATCGGCGTCAAGGGCATGACCGTGGCGGATGTGAAGGGTTTTGGCCGTCAGTTGACGGGAGCAAACGGGGAAAGCGCAATCTGACCGACGTCCTGAACATCGTTCATGGGCTGCAACGTGAAAACCGCCGGAAAAACAGGAGATGAAAAAATGAAGTGTTTATGCACAGGTTCAACAAGGATCAGGTTCGCCGTGGTGTTGATGTCTGCCGTCCTTTTTTTCGCCTTCGGCGCTGCGGCGTTATCGTCAGCGGAAGAGGGACGGGCCCTCCAAAAAGCCGTCGAAGGAGTTCCGGGAGTCTTGCTGAAAGGAAAGACTCAGGAGGAGATCCGCAAGGACCTGCCGGTGTCGGGAGCCTATCGGGATGAAACGACGCCCATCGCCGAGGATGTCGAGGTGACGGTGGCCGGCAAAGCCGAAACCGTCTCCATTGTCCGCTACCTGTCGGATCTGGAGATCCTCCAATACCGGGGCGACGTGCTCTGGACCTGTATCGCCGCCTTTCTCGTCTTCATCATGCAGGCCGGGTTCGCCATGGTGGAGTCAGGCTTCACCCGGGCCAAGAACGCCGTCAACATCATGATGAAGAACATCATGGATTTTTGCATCGGTACCATCGCTTTTTTGATCATCGGATTCCATATCATGTTCGCGGGTCCTGATGAGCCCCTTTTCTTCCTCGGTAAAACGGAGGCTACCCAGTGGGGCTTTGCTTTCTGGCTTTTTCAGTGTGTTTTTGCGGCGACAACGGCCACCATCGTCTCCGGCGGCGTGGCCGAACGATGCAAGTTCACCAGTTACCTGATCTACAGCCTCGTCATCTGCGCGGTGATCTATCCGATCTTTGGCGGGTGGGCGTGGGGCAGTCTCCTGGACGGATCGGGATGGCTCGAGGCGGTTCTGGGCGTCGGATTCTATGACTTCGCCGGCTCGACCGTCGTCCATTCCATCGGCGGCTGGCTTGCCCTCGCGGGGGCCTTGGTCATCGGTCCCCGGGTCGGCAAATTTGACGCCGACGGCACCCCCAAGGCCATCCCCGGCCATAATCTGCCGTTTGCCGTCATCGGCGGATTCATCCTCTGGCTGGGATGGTTCGGCTTCAATCCGGGCAGCACAACGACCTTCGACGGGAATCTGGCCCGCATTGCCGTCATGACCAACATCGCCGGCGCCGCCGGCGGAATTGGAGCTATGGCCGCTATCTGGTTCTACACCCAGAAGCCGGATGTCGGCATGACCGTGAACGGATTTCTTGCCGGCATGGTGGCCGTCTGTGCGGCGGTGGATGTCGTCAACGTTTTTGGCGCACTGATCATCGGGCTCGTGGCGGGCGTCCTGGTGGTCTTCAGCGTCATCTTCATCGAACGAAAGCTCAAGGTCGACGATCCCGTGGGCTGTGTCAGCGTGCACGGCGTCTGCGGGGCGTGGGGCACTCTGGCCTACGCCGTCTTCGGTGTCGAACAGTTCAGCATGACGGTGCTGGCGGCGCAGCTGGTCGGCATCGGAGTGGCGTTTGCCTGGTCCTTCGGGTGCGGCATGGCTTTGTTCCTTGCTATCAAGCATACCGTGGGGCTTCGGGTGACGGCTGAAGAGGAAGAGGTCGGCCTCGATATCAAGGAACACGGCAACGAAGCCTATTCCGGATTACAGGTTGACCGTCACAGTTATTGATTTTCATGGCGTTTCACGATTCGGCCGGATGTCCGGCATTGACGTGGGCGTTGGAACCGTGCCGGATCCAACGGCATCCATAACCGCTGAGGAGCAGAACCATGTGTGCCATTGCAGGTATTCTATTCAAAAACGACAGACGCGGCAATTTCAATTTGACTACGGGCGAGGCCCTGACCCTGATCTTGGATGCGACACTTCACCGGGGTCCGGATTCTGCAGGTTGGGCTCTTTATCAAGATCCGATGCCGGGACAGCTGCGGATGCGCTTTTTCATCCCGAAAGGCGGAGACGCGAAGATTGAAACCGATAAGGTCCGACACGTGCTGACAGGAGAGGGGGTCGACGTCGTCGCAGCCGCGCCTTTGGGTTGCACCATAGGCGTCACGGCTCGGTTCGCGGGCGACCTCCTCGCCTTGACCCGTGCCGTCGAACACCGCGTCAGGCTGGTTTCCATGGGCGAGCGCCTTGACGTCATCAAGGACGTGGGGCAGCCGCTGGACCTGGCGTCACGGTACGGCATCGGCGATTTCAACGGGGCCCACGGCATCGCTCATATCCGGCTCGCAACCGAGTCGGGGGTTCATCCCGACACCGCACATCCTTTCTGGGCCTGCGGCTTCGCCGATATCGCCACGGTTCACAACGGTCAGATCACCAACTACTGGATCATGCGAAGGCGTCTGGAACGTCGGGGCATGACGTTCCAGACGGAAAACGATACGGAACTGATCGCCGTCTATCTCGCCTACCGAATGAGCTCAGGAGCGAGCCTGGAAGCGGCCCTGGAGACCTCTCTGGCGGACCTGGACGGCACCTTTTCCTATCTGGTCGCCACCAGGGACGCCATTGGATACGCCAAGGACAAGCTGGCAGCCAAACCCATGGTCAAATATGAGGACGACGACATGATCGTGATCTCGTCGGAAGAGGTGGGGATCAACCGCCTTTTTCCCGGGCGAGCCCTCGCCACCACCGAACCGGCCCCCTTGACCTGCGGGCTTTGGTCAAGATCGCAATAAGAAAGGCGCACCCCATGGCAACCATCGATTTATCCCATATGTCCGTTCGAACGGCCAACGAGGTCATCAAGGGCTACGGCGCTGTCCACGAGGATATCGACATCATCAACCCCGATGCCCGACATTATATCGCCGTAGGTCTTACCAACCCCATTCGTCTGCGGATACACGGATCTGCCGGATATTTCTGCGGCGGACTTACCGACGGGCCCCATATCGACGTGGAGAGGAACGTCAGCTGGGGAGTGGGTGACAACATGCTTGCCGGAACCGTTGTCGTCGGCGGCAATGCCGGCGCGCTCGCCGGCGAGGCTCTCCGGGGCGGAACCGTCGTGATCCGGGGTAACATGGGATCCCGGGCCGGCCAGGTCATGAAGAAGGGAACCCTTTGCTGCGCAGGTCATTCGTCCTTCATGGCCGGATACATGATGTACGGCGGTCGGATGGTCATTCTGGGCGATTCCGGCGAACGGGTCGGCGAGAACATGGTCGGCGGCGAAATCTTTGTAGGCGGCAGGATTCAATCCATGGGCAATGACGCGGCGGTGGTGGCGCCCACGGACGAGGAAACGGCGAGCGTCATGGCCTTTCTCGATCGTTTCGACATACGCTTCAACGGTCGATTCAAAAAGATCGTCTGCGCGGGTGGGGACCTTCGGTACGGTATTCCTGAATCCCGTAGGCGGATCATTCCGCATACTCTGTTTTCCGGAAACGGGGCATCTTACTGGAACGAGAAAACGGTGGAGGACATCCGGATCAAGTCCGCCATCGGCCGTTGCCGGATTCGCGGATTCGGTGCCGCCCGGTACGTGCCTCATTTTTCGGACATCGCGTTTCGAAGCGATCCGGAATGCCTCTCTACGACATCGGATCCGGTATCCCGAGTCGCCATGAGGACCCTCATCGGCGACAAGCACGGCGCCCGGGCGTTGGATCTCAGCATGCCGGTTATGGTCGCGCCCATGAGTTTCGGGGCCCTGAGCCCCAAGATGAAGACGGCCCTGGGGATCGCCTCGCGTCTTTCCGGGATTTCCGAAAACACGGGGGAGGGCGGAATGTATTCGGTGGAGCGGGCCGAGGCCCGCCAACTCATCGCCCAGTGCCTTTCCGGCCGTCTTGGCTGGAACATTCATGACATGAAACGGGCCGACGGTCTGGAAATCTATATCTCCCAGGGCGCCAAGCCCGGTCTGGGCGGGCAGCTCATGGCCGCCAAGCTGACCCGGGAGATCGCTGCCCTGCGCGGCATACCCGAAGGGATGGATCTGCGGTCGCCGTCGCGTCATCCCGACATCCTGGGCGGGGACGATCTGATCATGAAGGTTCGGGAGTTCCGGGAAGCGGTGGGGTGGCGGCTGCCGGTATCCATCAAGCTGGGGGGCGGCCGTACCCGGGACGACGTCAAAATCGCCTTCAAGGACGGTCTCGATTTTGTCGAGCTTGACGGCCTTCAGGGCGGCACGGGTGCGGCCGGCAGTGAGGTGGCGGAGTACGTCGGCATCCCTACGGTTTCGGCTCTGATGGAAGCCCTGGACGGTCTGGCCGAGATTGGCGCCGAAGGCCAACTGCCCATCGTGGTGATGGGCGGCATCCAGAGCGGCGTCGATGCAGCCAAGGCCATCGCCATGGGGGCGACTGCCGTGGGCCTCGGCACGTCGATGCTCATCGCCGGAGGCTGTATCGGTTGCATGGACTGCAGCTCGGGCAATTGCCCAATGGGCATCGCCACCCAGTCGCCGGAGCGGACCTCTCGGTTCGACGTCGAAAAGCAGGCCTGGAGAATGCACACCTACCTGGAGTCGATGCGGTTTCAGCTTGCGGCCGTAACCTGTTCCCTGGGGTATACGGATGTGCGCCAATTAAACCGCGGCGATCTGGTGGCCCTCACTCCCGAGGCCGCCGAATTGACCCGGTTGCCCTATGCGCCGGAGTATCGAAAGGGGTTGCGGGAATACCGACCAGGCCCCAAAGAATCAAAACCGGAAACCGGTACGGCAAACTTTTCAAGAAAGTCCTTTCGGTTGATCCGGGCCATGTCCGGAACGCCGGCCGTGGACGACATCGGTCAGCGGGAGATTCTCCGAGCACTGTGGGTTCCTCGGGAGGATCCTTTCCCGCTGTCCCGACCGTCGCACCTGGACGACGTGGTTTTTCTATCTGCGGCCTTGACGCGTTTGGTGATCGATCCCTATCGGGAGTCCTGTTCCACCCGGACCCATATCGCTCGAAGCATTGAAATCGGTGACAATGGCGGCTCCAAGCCTACGGTGGTGCTCGCGCATCCGCTCCTTTTCACCGGATTCGACGGGGCCCCGGAAAATGTCCGACAGGCCCTGGCCAGGGCATTGGCGGCCACCGGGTGTGGTTATGTCGGCCGAAAGCCGCCGGCGGAGGATTTCGAGAAGCATCGCCATCAGTGGTTTCAGCTCGTTGCCGATGGCGATCGATCGGATCCTCGCGCCGTCGGGATGATCTACGAGGTTCACGGCGGCGCTTTTTCATTGACGACAATGACGCGTTGCCGTTCCGGTCAACTGCTGGGATTGGCCGTGAAAGGGCCGGACCTGGCCGAGGCGGTCCCCTATGCCCTACATCATCGGTTCGACATGCTCCTTTTGGACGGCAGCGGTATCGGGGTTCCGTGGAGCGAACTCAAGGCCGCACCCGACCTGACCGTCATGCGAGACGCCATCCGACTGCTCCGGGATCGAAACATGGAGGAGGAGATCGCGCTGCTCAATTTCGGGGGGATGCGTTCGGGCACCGACGTGGCCAAGGCGTTGGCCATGAACTGCACCGCCTCGGTGATCGGCGCCGCCATGGGGTTTGCCGCAGGAGGCGTCCGGTATGGTGATATCCTGGCATTTCAGGAAACGGATGCCGTGCCGGTTCTGGAGGCGTCTATGATCAACTGGATCAAGGCTGCGGTCCAGGAGATCGCCGTTATCGCCCGATGCACCGGAAAGACCAACGTGCACAACCTGGAGCCTGAGGACATGCGGACCATCACCCTGGCCGCCTGCCGGGATTTGGACATTCCCCTGGCATCCGGGGAAACAAAGCGCCAAGCGTTTTAACCGGTTCGTAGATGGATGCCGATTTTGAAATAACGGCTGAAAATAATGGTGCCAGGGTGTTCACCCGCCTACGCATCCTACGGCGACAACAATCGGACCCAACTTTTCCGCTGCCCGGCCCCCAATCGATTCGAGGACCGATCTCCCTCGGCCATGGTCAATCCCTATCTCCTCATGGCGGCTCACATCGCCGCCGGACTGGACGGCATTAAAAATCGGATCGACCCGGGCGATGCCGTCATCGGGGAGAATGTCTGGAATTTGCCGTATGACCAGCGCCGGAAGCGGGGAATGATCCTGTTGCCCCAGAACCTCATGGATGCGGTAACGGCCCTTGAGGCGGACGAGGTGGTCTGCTCAGGCCTTGGCCCCATCGCCGAGGAGTTCATCCGCCTCAAGCGGGCCGAGTGGTCCGAGTTTATGCGGCACGTCACCCCGTGGGAGGTAAAGCGATACCTGACGTTTATCTGATTCGGTATGTCCATTGCCGCAGCGCTTTATTGAAAACCGTCCGTGATGTCGTTGGACGGTTTTTTTGTTCATTGAAGCTCAACTTTCGACTTTCACAGGCCGGTGCCGACACCATCATGAAAGCTGAAAGTTAAGAGAGAAATTGCATTAAAATTCTGTTGATGATTTGATGTCCATAGCGTATGACTCTGGCGCCCGACCCTGAATTCGTCGCCGGTTAGTGCAGCGTATATCCAGGAAATAGCTAATGGTATGCATAAAATATGATTAGACCTTGAAATATTTTTCCACAACGGTATAGTGCCGAGACAAGGCAATAAAACGTGAACGACATGACATCCCCAGGGAATCTTTACATCGTTGCCACCCCCATCGGCCACATGGACGATATCACTATCCGGGCGATCAACGTCCTCGGCCGAGTCCGCGTCATCGCGGCGGAAGACACCCGAAATACGGCAAGACTTCTCTCCCACCACCGGATCGGAGCGCCTTTGGTCTCATGCCATGAGCACAACGAGGAGGACCGGGCGGCGGAACTTCTTGCACGGCTTGAATGCGGGGAAGACGTAGCCCTGGTTTCCGACGCCGGCACCCCGACCCTTTCGGACCCCGGGTACCGGCTGGTCCGAATGGCCGTGGACAAAGGCATAAAGGTCATACCCATACCCGGTCCGTCAGCCGCCGTCAGCGCCCTGAGTGCCTCGGGACTGCCCACGGACGCATTTGTATTCGTGGGGTTCCTTCCCCGGAAGCGCGGCAAGCGGTCCGAAATGCTCGAAGCGCTGAAAAGGCAGCCGATGACGCTGATCTTTTACGAATCCCCCCGTCGGATACGCGCTCTCATCCAGGAGGTCTCCATTGTGATGGGGGACCGGGAGGCCGTGCTGTGCCGAGAGATGACAAAGACCCATGAGGAGTTCATCCGGGGACGGCTGTCGGAGATCCTGGCGGTCCTGTCGGCACGACCCGATGTCAAGGGGGAGTGCACGTTCCTGGTGGCGGGCCGCGGGGAAGATGATGCGCCTTCACCGGAGGTGATTCGATGCGAGATCGAAGCGGCCCTGGCCGAACACGGCGTCAAACTGTCGGGCATCTCCCGGCGTCTCGCAGAAAAATACGGGGTTTCCAAAAATGTTATCTACCAGGAGGCTCTGGCCATCAAAGAAAGGAAACAGAAGGAATGAACAAGCTGGATGCGATTTTTTCCCCCCAGTCCGTGGCGGTCATCGGCGCTTCGTCCACGCCGGGAAAGGTGGGGCACGATATCTTTGCCAATATTTTGAGAGGCGGTTTCAAAGGAGTGCTCTACCCGGTCAATCCCACGGCCAGGTCGATTCTGAGCGTCAAGGCCTACCCCAGTGTCACGGATATCCCGGATCCCGTCGATCTGGCCATGATCATTCTTCCACCCAAGCTCGCCAGGACAGCCGTAGCGGATGCCATCCAAAAAGGGGTGAAGGGCATCGTCATCGTTTCGGCGGGTTTCCGGGAGGTCGGAAAAGCGGGGCGCGACATTGAGGATCAAATCGTGGAGATGTGCCGCAAGGCCGACATTCGGCTCATCGGTCCCAACTGTTTAGG
>NZ_JBFXGG010000043.1:0-28139 GCF_050178255.1 Desulfococcus sp.
CCGCGGAGGATCAGCGGCCCGGACTGTTTGAGCGCAGCGAGTTTCCGGGCCGCCCGGAGCAAGCTTTAGCGGCACTTGAACGAAACCGCGTGGGGCGCGGGCCGTATCCTCTCGGCACCGGCCTATGAAAGTCGAAAGTTGAGTTATAATTTAAAATCACGACACTGCCGGAATCGAAAACGGTCATCGATCGAATCGTTTTCGATGATCTGTGCAAATCCGTTTTAAGTGATAACCTTCAGGAGATATCGTCGTAGCCCTGGACCAGGACTTCCCGGGGTTTAGCCCCGTCCGCGGGCCCTACGATGCCCTCCTTCTCCATGACTTCGATGATCCGTGCGGCGCGGTTGTAACCGATGCGCAAATGACGTTGAACCATGGAGATGGATGCCTGGCGTGTCTGTGTCACCAGGGCCACGGCATCGTCGTAACGTTCATCGTATTCGGTTTCACCGTCTCCCGCGTCCTTCTCCGCGACTTGAGCCTCGACGACGGCATCGTCGTATTCCGGAGACCGCTGGGCCTTGACGAACTCTGTAATCCTGGACAGTTCCTGTTCGGATACATAGGCACCGTGGATGCGTTTGAGTTTGGCCGTTCCCGGCGGCAGAAAAAGCATGTCGCCGTTGCCGAGAAGCGTCTCCGCGCCGTTGGCGTCCAATATGGTTCGGGAATCGGTCTTGGACGAAACCTGAAAGGTGAGCCGCGTGGGGAAATTGGCCTTGATGATGCCGGTCAGGACATCCACCGACGGCCGCTGAGTGGCAAGGATGAGATGAATCCCGGCGGCACGCGCCATCTGGGCCAATCGCATCAGGGCGACCTCCACATCACGGGAGGCCACCATCATGAGATCGGCCAGCTCGTCGATGATGACGACGATCAAGGGCAGCCTATCAGCCACGGGTCCCTCCTCCGAAAGCGCATTTCGCTCCTGATCAACCTTTTGGTTGTACTGGGTGATGTTGCGGACCTTCTTTTCCGACAGAAGCTCATATCGTCGCTCCATCTCGGAAACCGCCCAGAACAGCGCGTTCGTCGCTTTTTTAACGTCGGTTACCACCGGCGTTATCAGATGGGGAATACCGTCGTAAAGCGACAGTTCGATCCGCTTGGGGTCGACCATGATCATTTTGACCGCTTCGGGAGCGGCTTTGTAGAGGAAACTGCAGATCAGGGAGTTGAGAAAGACGCTCTTACCGGTTCCCGTAGCGCCGGCAATGAGGAGATGCGGCATCTTTTCGAGACCGGCCACCACCGTGTTTCCGACAATATCCTTGCCCAGGCAGATAGACAGATGCGAAGGGGATGATTGGAATTCGGCCGATTCAACCAATTCCTTGAGATGCACGATCTCCCGCTCGGCATTGGGAATTTCAATACCGATGACCGATTTACCGGGGATGGGCGCCACGATCCGAATACTGAACGCCTTCAAGGCCAGCGCCAGGTCGTCGGAAAGGTTGACGATCTTATTGATCTTCACGCCGGGTGCGGGTTTGTATTCAAAGGTGGTGATCACGGGCCCGGGCGTCACGTCGGTGACCTCTCCCTTGACGCCGAAATCGTTCAGTTTGCTCTCCAGCCGTCTGGCCTGTTCCTCCAGATGGGCGGTATCCACCGATGCCGACCGGCCCGATCCCTCGTCCAGAAAAGCTGTCGGCGGTATCTGAAATCCATTTCCGCCGGGCAGCGGCAGAAGCAACTGAGGCGCCGGCGTCTTATCACGCCGGGGTTCGGGGCGCCGCGCCATTGCCGGCGAGGTGATTCGCAAGCGGATCTTTCGCGGAGCCCCATCGGGAACCCCTCCATTTCCGGAAGCGGGTGTATCGACAAGGTCTTTTTCCCGCCGCAGAGGTGTCTTGGAGGAATCCTCTTCGGCCTGGTCTGCAATGATCTCGGCCCTTCGCACCTTTCGGGCCATCAGAACCGCATCGATCGTCGCGGTGATGCGGCGATATCCCGGTGTCAGAAAATCCGCCGCTTTTTTCATGAGGGCCACGATGGATATGCCCGTCAGCATGATAAAGGCAACCGCCCCTGAGAGAATCAAAATGATGCCCCCGCCGACGGCACTGAAATACCGGGTGATCTGATCGCCGATGAGTTCACCGATCAGCCCCCCGGCCGATACGCCGTCTCCGTGGAGGGGGTATGTCGTCTCCCCCAGTCCCATAAGGGCACCCGTAACGACAATGAGAAGTACCCCGCCGAACGCGGAAACCAGCAGTTCCTGCTCCGAAGGATTCTTGAAAATCCGGACACTGAACATGCCCAGCAGAATGGGGAACCAACCCGCTCCCGCTCCGAAAAGTCCCAGCAGTGCCCCCGCCGTATGCCCGCCGATAAGGCCGAACAGGTTTTTCGGACCCGCCGAGGTTCCTGAATTGAACATGGAGGGATCCGACGGATGATAGGACAGCAGGCTGATCAGGATGAAAACGACCAGAAAAAACAAAAAAATTCCAAGAAGCTCCTTGCGCATCTTCCGTACTTCGAATAGTGGGGTTGAAACAAAGGGCTCCCCAGGATCCTTGGGAAGCGCGCCGTCTCGACGGCGGATATCAGATTTCCAGAACAAAGGGCAGGATAAGCGGACGCCGCTTGATGGTGTAGTTAAAATATTTTCTCAGATCGCCCTTGATACGTGCCCGGATTTTCTCGATTCGATCCGGGACGTCCGGCCCAATGTCCTCGATGGCCTCCAGGATGACGCACTGGGCATCATCCACCAAATGGCCGGTTTCCGTCTCGAAGACAAACCCTCGGGAGATCACCTCCGGGCCGTACATCACAATGCCGGTTTCCTCGTCAAAGGCGAGGGTCACAGCCACGAAACCGTCTTCCGACAGTACCCGTCGTTCCTTGAGAAGACTCCGCCCCACATCGCCGATTCCTTTGCCGTCCACGAGAACGCGACCCGTTTGAATCATTGAACTGATGCGGCAACCGCCGGCATCGAACTCGATCACCTGGCCGTTCTCGGCAAGCATCACCCGGTTTTTGGGAATTCCCATCTCTTCAGCCAGCCGGGCATGGAGGACCAGGTGGCGATACTCACCGTGGATGGGAATGAAATAGCGGGGCCGGGTCAGATTGATCATCAACTTCAGTTCCTCCCGGAAGGCGTGGCCCGAAACATGGATAGCCGATATTTTTTCATAAATGACGTCGGCGCCCCGGCGGTAGAGATTGTTGATGATCTTTCCGATGGCTTTTTCATTCCCGGGTATGAACTTGGACGACAAAATCACCATGTCGCCGTATCGAATCTTGATCTGCTTGTGAATCCCGGTCGCCATTCGCGCCAAAGCCGACATGGGCTCCCCCTGGCTGCCCGTAGTGATGAGCACCACCTGGTCATCTGGGGTATTGCCGATTTCGTCGATGCCGATTTCCATGCCGTCGGGAATACGGATGTAGCCCAGAGACTTGGCGATGCCGACAGTGACCTCGATGCTCCGGCCGTTGTAAACGACCTGCCGCCCGTTCTGGTGCGCAATGTCGATGATCTGCTGGATCCTGGAGATGCTCGATGCAAAAAGGGCCACGATGACACGCCCCCGACACTTGGAAATAATTCCCTTGAGCGTTTCGCCGATCTCCCGGTCGGAGATGGTGTACCCCTCCTTCTCCACATTGGTGGAATCGGAAAGAAGCGCCAGCACCCCTTCCTCACCACACCGTGCGAACTTGTTGACATCGGTGGTCATGCCGTCGATAGCGGCGTGGCTGATCTTGAAATCGCCCGTATGGACCACGAGCCCCATGGGCGTTCGGATAGCAAGGCCGATGCCGTCCACGACGCTGTGCCCCACCCGGATGAGGTCGATCTCGAATTTGCCGACGACCAATCGAAGGCCCGGCTGAACCTCCCGCAGGTCCGCCTGACCCAAAAGGCCGATCTCATCCAACTTGTGTCGGACGACACCCAGCGTAAAAGGCGTTCCATAGACCGGCACGTTGACATCTCTCATCAGATAGGAGAGCGCCCCGATATGGTCTTCATGGGCATGGGTCAGCAGGACGCCGACGACGCGGCTCTTGTTCCGTCGGATGAATTCCATGTCGGGAATCACCAGGTCAACCCCCAGCATGTAGTCCTCGGGAAACATCAGGCCCGCATCGATCACCAGGAGATCACCCTGGTACTCGACCACCATCATATTGAGACCAATCTCCCCCAATCCACCTATGGGGATAATCTTTAACATGGCGTCTTGCACCGTTATGGCTCCCTTCAAACCGAAATCCCCAGTTTTTCCAGTATGGCATCCATGGCGTCGATGATCCAATTGCGTTGAAGCGTCGTTGCGTAGGAAACACAATCACATCGCATCCGCCGAGTAGTCCGGACAAGCAGTTCGCACGACAGACGTTCCTCGTTCAGCTCAACCGCGAAATAAAACGGTTGACAGTCGGTGTGTAATTTCTGGCGATCGTCGTAAATATCGGTATCCAGGGGAATCCAATACAAACCACCGACGCCCGAATCCTCGAACCGCTCATCCATATAGTGCTTGATCGTATGGTAGTCTTCAAGTCGGAGTTGATCAATGACATATTGTTTCATAATAATGATGATTATCACATTGGATCGGCTCTTGCAAGCCGATGTTCCGGACGATTTTAACGAAATCCCGCATGAATCCGGAGGCTGGAGACAAAGGGTTTGGGTTGTATGAGATACTAAAAAGTGATTATATTGAACACGTAATGGCGAAAAAATGATGACGATGAGACCCGACGGGAGAAAACGACCCCTCGTGGAAATTTTCATGTTCACCGGCTACGGCGGTGTCGGTTCGGACATCGAAGTCTCCCGGCTCGAGAAAGTGGATCTGATCGGCAACGCAGTGTCAGGTTCGGTTCTTACCGACCGAGAGGCTTCAGTATTTTCAAGGTATTGAAAGGTCGGATCCGGGGTTGAAGGATGAAAGCCCCTGTGGTTATATTCGATTCAATCCAGGAGTTACGCCATGCAAGACCATCTCAAGGAAAAGCTGTCAAAATCGATCCCGGTTCGCATCGGCCTTCCGGCGATGCTGACCCTTATCCTGTTCGTGACTGCTATTTTTTTCATCATCCTTCCGGCCCTGGAGGAGAGTTTCCTGGCACGAAAGCGTGAAATGATCCGGGAGTTGACCGAATCCGCCTGGAGTATCCTGGCCACCTTCGAGACCTGGGAGCGGGACGGCAAGATGAGCCGTCGGGAAGCCCAGGAACGTGCCGTCGAGCAGATCCGGAACCTCCGCTACGGACCGGAAAAAAAGGATTATTTCTGGATAAACGACAAGATTCCGCGAATGGTCATGCATCCCTATCGGACGGATCTGGAGGGCCGCGACGTCTCCAAATTTCAGGATCCTCGAGGAAAACGGCTTTTCATGGAGTTTGTCCGGGTGGTGGAGGCATCAGGCGCGGGTTATGTCGACTATATGTGGCAATGGAAAGACGCCCCCGCCAAAATCGTTCCAAAGCTTTCCTACGTCAAGGGATTCGAACCCTGGCATTGGATCATCGGTACCGGCATCTACATCGATGACGTCCACGCCGAAATCGCCCTGATGCGCAGAAAGCTCTCCGTCATTTCGGTAGGCATCCTGTTCGTCGTTTCGCTCCTGGCCTTTTACATCATCCGTCAAACCTTGCATGCCGAACGCATGCGCAGACACAGTCGGGATTTTGTGGCCATTCTGGACCACACGCCGGATTTCATCTATGTAAAAGACACCGCCCACCGATTCACCGCCGCGAGTCAGGCCTATGCCGACCTTATTGGGCACGCTCACTGGGAGGACCTCACCGGGAAAACGGTTTTCGAAATCCTCCCTCTCGATGCGGCCGAAAGATCTCACGCCCTTGATAAAAGAGTGATCGAGAAGAGAGAGGTGATAGAAGCCCACGAACTGCAGTACACGGACGCCAACGGCGGTGTGGGTTGGATGCTCTGCGACAAGCGTCCGTTTTATGATCTGGAAGGCAATGTACTGGGCCTCATCAGTATCAGCAAGAATATCACTTATCTAAAAAGAACTGAGGCGGAACTGCGCCGGGCGCGTCGCGCGGCGGACAAGGCCAATCGTGCCAAAAGCGAATTTCTGGCCAATATGAGCCATGAAATCCGGACCCCCATGAATGCCATCATCGGCATGACCTATCTGGCCCTCAGAACAGAGCTCACGCCCAAGCAAAGGGATTACCTGAAAAAAATCAACGTCTCGGCCTATGCGCTCCTCAGGATCATCAATGATATTCTCGATTTTTCCAAAATTGAAGCCGGCAGACTGGATCTCGAGAAGGTACCGTTCCACCTGGAGGATGTTCTGGACAATTTGGCCAATCTGATCTCCGTCAAGGCCCAGGACAAGGGCCTGGAATTGATTATCGCCACGGCTCCGAACATGCCCATGAACCTTGTGGGAGATCCCCTCAGATTGGGACAAGTGCTCATCAACCTGGCGGGAAATGCCGTCAAATTCACTGAAAAAGGTGAAATCTTTGTATCGGCGGAACTGGAACGGCGTGAAGATCGGAAGGTAACCCTGCGATTTTCGATCAAGGACACCGGCATCGGGATGAGCCGGGAACAGTCGGATAAGCTGTTTCGCGCCTTTATCCAGGCAGACACATCCACCACCCGAAAATACGGCGGCACGGGGTTGGGGCTCACCATCAGCAAACGACTGGTGGACCTGATGGGGGGTGAAATCGGATTTGAAACCGAGGAGGGCAAAGGATCCACCTTCAGTTTTACCGCAGTCTTCGATCTCCAGGACAACAATGCCGGAGCACGGCGACATCGGCGGCATTCAGCCGACCTGAAGGGGCTTCGGGTGCTGGTGGTGGACGACAGCAAGACCTCCCAGGAGATTTTGAAAGGTTACCTGGAGGCCCTCTCCTTTGAGGTATCCACGGCCGATTCCGGGGAAGCGGCGCTGGTACTGCTGGCGTCCGAGGCCCAAAAGGGCCGGGCATTCGATCTCGTATTGATGGACTGGAAGATGCCGGGCATGGACGGTGTCGACACCTCCAGGCGCATCAAGCAGGAAATGAACCTGCCCCACATTCCCGTGGTCATCATGATCACGGCATACGGTCATGAGGCGGTGATGAAACAGGCGGCGGCTGTCGGGCTCGAGGGCTTCCTCATCAAACCCGCCAGCCAGTCCGCACTTTTCAACACCATCACGGAGGTACTCGGCATCGGAGACTCCCCCCAGACATCCGCCGAAACCGCCTCGACAATGGATCCGGCAGACAAGCGACGGATCAAAGGCGCACGCGTGCTCCTGGCCGAAGACAACGACATCAATCAGCAGGTCGCCCTGGAACTCCTGACGCAGATGGGGTTGGTCGTGGATCTCGCCGACGACGGAAAAGCGGCCCTCGAAGCATGGCAGGCCGAAAATTACGATCTGGTGCTGATGGATATTCAAATGCCGGTGATGGATGGATTGACCGCAACGCGCCGCATTCGGGAAATCGAGAAGCAGCGCATGAAAACTTCGGGCGTCGCCGCGCCGACCCCGATCATTGCCATGACGGCCCATGCCATGGCCGGAGATCGGGACAAAAGCCTGGCCGCCGGAATGAACGATCACATCACCAAACCCATCGACCCGGAAGCGCTGTTCGCGGCGATGGTTAGATGGATTCCGCCGACCGACCGCACACCACCGCCCCAACCCGTCGAAATCGAAAGCCCGCCGTCACCCTCAGGTCCGGAACCGAATTTGAACGAGATATCGGGAATTTCGGTCGAAAACGGCCTGATGCGCGTGGGAAACAACGAAGCCCTCTATAGACGCCTCCTGAAAAAATTCTATCAGGATCATGGAAGCGCCGCCGATGAGATTCGGGAAGCACTGGCCCGGAACGACGGCCCGCTGGCCCTGCGCCTGGCCCATACACTGAAGGGCGTTGCGGGCAACATCGGCGCCCGGGAACTCGAGATCGCAGCAGGCGAGCTGGAATCGGCCCTCCGGAAGGGTGAAATAGAGGATAGTCAAGAGCGGTTAGAGCCGTTCGGTGCAGCCTTGAAAAAGATTCTCGATGCGTTGAAACCCTTCGTCTCCGAAACGGATTCACCGGAACGGAGCGCCGGCCGGGCCGGAGAGATGACCCCGGACATGCTCCGGGACCTTCTTATCCGACTGAAATCCCCGGTGCAGAAGCGCCAACCCCGACAGAGCAAAATCCTCATGACAGAGATTGACGGAGCGGTCTGGCCCCGGCGTTTCTCCCGCCGGCTGGAGACACTGAGGCATCAAATCGACAAATATCAATATAAGGAAGCCTTGACGACGCTGGATGAACTCCTCGAGAAGGTTGAAAGGAATGACGGACCGTGACAACCTCGGTGAATCTCGACCGCCCTCCGCCTGAGAGCCTTTTGACAAATCAGGCTTGGAGGGAAAACCGTTTTCATCGAAGAAAACAATGGAGACGGCATTGTTTCATGATGCGATGTCGCATGATTGGCGCGGCTTTGATGCTGGTGCTGTGGGGGATTGGCGTCCCCCCCGCTGATGCCTTGGAAAAAATCGTCCTGCAGCTTCGATGGGATCATCAGTTTCAGTTCGCAGGATACTACGCGGCATTGTGGAAAGGGTACTACCGGGATGCCGGCCTGGAGGTTGAAATCCGATCCGGCTTAAACCCGGATCAGACCAAGGTCGACACGCTGACGGCAGTGGCGGAAGGGCGTGCCCATTTCGGCATTGGCGCGGTGGATATCCTGGCAGCCCAGGATCAGGGATTGCCCCTCGTGATCCTGGCTTCCATTTTTCAGCAGAGCGCCGTCGCCTTTTATGCCCTTGGCACGACGGCACTCACCTCTCCAGCGGATCTCTTACGACTGCGGGTCGGACGAAAACCCGGGGATGCGTCCGATGTGGAGATGCAGGCCATGTTGCGCGCCGAAGGTATCGATCCCGAAAAGGTGCCGGCTCATCCCGTCCGTTTTGGCGTTCCGGATCTGCTTACGGGGGAGGTGGACGTCATTCCGGACGATACCCTGGCAGCAGAGTGGATCGCTCGGCAGATGGGTCTGCATCTGGTCTCCATCAATCCGTCCTCTTACGGCGTCGGCTTTTACGGCGACAGTCTTTTCACCCGCAAGCAGCTTGTGGACGAAAACCCCGACATGGTCCGACGATTTACTCAGGCCTCGCTCCGGGGCTGGCATTACGCCATGGAACATACCCATGAGGTGGCCGACAGGATCGAATGGGAGTTCAGGCGAATCCTTCCGGTAATGGATTTTGCCGATTTCAACCGGTTCCAGGCACATAAGATCGCGCATCTGATGCATTATCCTTTTGTGGAGCCCGGTCATACCAACCCCGAGCGATGGCGGGAGATGTTGAAGCATCTTCACGGCGCAGGACTCGTATCCAGAGCCGATGTCGACATGAACCGGCTCATCTTCAATTCCGCCAACCGCCGGCAGGCCCACAAAACGCTTCTGATGAAAACCGTCATGATCGGAGGCGGCATTCTTCTTATCGTGATGCTTGTCGGTCTGGTCTGGATCTTCCAGATCCGACGCCAGAAAGCGGCCCTCCGCGAAGCCGAAGAGCAAAGCCGACTCATCCTGGAATCCGCGGGGGAAGGCATCTTTGGGGTGGATAACGACGGACGGACGATCTTTATCAATCCCGCCGCGGTTCGGCTTCTCGACTTCACGGCCGACGAACTCCTGGGGCGACGTATCCATAACCTGATCCACCACTCGACCGTGGACGGTCAACCCTACCCTGAGGAGAAGTGCCCCATGTCGGCGGCATACACCCGGGGCGTCCAGGACCATGTAACCCAGGAGGTTCTCTGGCGCAAGAACGGTACATGCTTTCCAGTGGAATATACCAGCACCCCCATCCGGAAGAATGGTCAGGTGGTCGGCGCCGTCGTCACTTTCCGGGACCTTACGGAGATGACCGCGCTCAATCGGGATTTTGTCTCGCTGCTGGAGGAGACATCCGACTTCATCTACATCAAGGACCGTACCCACCGATTCACCGCCGCCAGCCAGTCTTATGCCGACCTTACCGACCATACCCACTGGAAAGAACTTTTAGGAAAAACCGATTTCGATATCTTGCCTCGAGGGGAAGCCGAACGGAACTATGCTTCTGAAAAAGCCGTGATTCACAACGGCCAAACCATCAAGGGACGTGAATGGCGATACACGGACCGGCAAGGACGGACACGATGGATGCTCTGCGATATGCGACCCATATTCGGCCACACCGGAGAGATATTGGGGTTGATCGGCGTCAGCAGAGACATTACGGAAATCAAACAGAAGGAGGAGGAGCTTCGTCGGGCAAAGTCGGCGGCGGATCGGGCCAACAGGGCCAAGAGTGAATTCTTGGCCAACATGAGCCATGAAATCCGTACACCCATGAATGCCGTCATCGGCATGACCTACCTGGCCATGCAGACGCCCCTGACCCCCAAACAAATGGATTATCTTCAAAAAATTCATGTGTCCGCCCACAGCCTGCTCAGAATCATCAACGATATCCTTGATTTTTCCAAAATTGAGGCCGGCAAACTCGACATGGAACAGGTGACCTTTCACCTGGAAGAAGTCATGAACAACGTGTCGGTCCTCATCTCCGGAAAAACCCGAGACAAGGGTCTGGAACTGTTGATCGCCGTTTCTCGGGACGTACCCCAGGTCCTCGTAGGCGACCCGGTCCGGCTGAGTCAGATCCTGATCAACCTTTTGGGAAATGCCGTCAAATTCACCGAGAAAGGCGAAATTGTCGTCTCGGTGACGACCCAGAAGAACGTCGGCAGCAACGTTACCTTAGGTTTCGAGGTGCGTGACACGGGCATCGGCATGACCCGGGATCAGGCTGAAAAGCTTTTCAACCCTTTTACCCAGGCCGACTCGTCCACCACCCGCAGATATGGCGGCACCGGTCTGGGCTTAACCATCAGCAAACGGCTGGTGGAGTTGATGGGCGGAGAAATCGAGATCGAGTCCGAGATCGGCAAAGGCTCGGTTTTTCGGTTCACAGCCGTATTCGGCCTTGATGAAAACGCCCGTCGGAAACGCGTCCAGGCTGTCGGCGGACTCCGGGGAATGCGGGTCCTGGTGGTTGATGACAGCGCCACCGCCCGGAATATCCTGAAGGATTATCTTACAGCGATGACTTTCGAGGTGTCTACGGCCGGTTCCGGGGAAGTCGCTCTGGCGGAGCTTGAACACGCCATAGGGGAAGGACGACCTTACCCCCTGGTCCTCATGGACTGGAAAATGCCGGGGATGGACGGCGTGGAAGCCGCCCGTCGGATCAAAGAAACGCTTCCCAAACCGCACATACCCGCGGTTATCATGGTAACGGCCTACAGCCGCGAGGAGATCACCGCCCAAACGGATGTGAACGTCCTTGACGGCTTTCTCCTGAAACCGACCCACCCGTCCGTGCTGTTCAACACCATCATGGGCCTGTTCCAAAAAGACGTCTCCGTACCGCCGCGTATCCTCTCGAAACCTGTTGTGCCGCCGGAAGCGCTGAAGCGGATCCTCGGCGCCAGGGTCCTTTTGGTGGAAGACAACGACATCAACCGCCAGGTTGCCGTGGAGCTGCTGGAACAGATGGGCGTGAGGGTGGATGTCGCCGCCGACGGCAAAGCCGCCCTCGAAGCCCTGGAAACCAAACGGTACGACCTGGTGTTCATGGATATCCAGATGCCGTCCATGGACGGATTCGAGACAACCCGACGCATTCGGACATCAGGCGGTCCGCATCTTTCTCCCGCATCCGATGCATCCCACGCAAAGGGATCGTCTCCCCTGATCCCCATCGTCGCCATGACGGCCCATGCCTTGACCGGAGATCGAGAGAAATGTATCGAAGCCGGTATGAACGAGCACATCGCCAAGCCCATCGATCCGGAAACGCTCTTTTCCGTTCTGATCAAATGGATTTCCCGCGGGGAGTCCGACATTTCATCCGCGGAAATGCTTTCCGGAACGGTGCCGCCAAACAAACCGGGTCTTCCTTCATCCATCCACGGACCGACGTTTGAATCCCCGATGCCGCCATCGATTTCAACGGATCTGCCGGGCATTTCCGTCAAGCACGGCCTTTCCCGCGTGGGCGGAAACGCGGATCTATATCTGAGCCTGTTGAAAAAATTCTATCAGGAGAACCAGGCCGTCTCTCTCGAGATCACGACGTCCTTGATGTCGAAGGACCCGGAACCCGGCCGCCGAAGGCTTCACTCGCTGAAAGGCGTCGCCGGGAATATCGGGGCATCAGCCCTTTACAGGGCGTCGACGGAACTGGAGTCTGCTCTGAACGGAGGAGACCGGGTGGAGATCGCGAAGCGAATCCGGATATTCGAATCGGCCCTTGAGGCCGTTCTCGACACCCTTCGGGATCGGATAATGCAACCTGACACGCCTGATGAAGTATCATCAAAGGCGATGTCGCCGAATGGCACCGCCCTGGCGTTTCGTGGAGCGGCAACAGCGGATCTGAACACATTAAAACGCCTCCTCTCCGAGATGCAGCCCCATCTTATCAAAGGAAAGCCCATTCCGATCAGAGACATCATGGCCCAAATCAACATCCTGGCCTGGCCGGACCCGGTTTTCCCGAAAATTGCGGAACTTGGCAGGTTGATCGACAGATATCGGTTCAGGGAAGCGACGGCAGTCGTGAAAAGATTGCTGGCGTCGACCGAGGATGAATAACCCTTTTCCGGACACACCAGAAACGAGGTGAGACATATGTGTGACATATCGACTTGTACCGTCATGATCGTGGACGACACCGAAACCAACATCGATATCCTGGTCGAAGCGCTGGGCAAGGATTTCGACCTCCGCGTGGCCATGGACGGTGAAACGGCCCTGGAAGCCATAGCGGACGAGCCCCCGGATTTGATTCTCCTGGATATCATGATGCCCGGCATGGATGGATACGAGGTGTGTCGCCGACTGAAGGCCGTTCCCGAAACCCGGGATATCCCCATTGTGTTTTTGACCGCCATGAGCGACGAGGAGGATGAGGCGAGAGGGCTTGGTCTGGGGGCTGTGGACTATATCACGAAACCCTTCAGTCCCGCCCTGGTCAAAGCCAGGGTTCGAAACCAGCTGGAACTTAAACGCTACCGGGACCATCTGGAAGACCTGGTTCGCGAGCGTACCCGCCAGCTGGTTCTGACCCAGGACGTCACCATACAGAGCATGGGAACTCTGGCCGAATACCGCGATCCGGAAACAGGCGGGCACATCAGGCGCACCCAGCATTACGTCAGAATCCTGGCCGAGCATCTGAAAACTCATCCCAAGTTTCGAGAACGTCTCACCGACACCGCCATCGAGCTTCTGGTCAAATCCGCACCCCTCCATGACATCGGCAAGGTCGGCGTGCGTGACAACATCCTGCTCAAACCGGGGGAGCTGACTGAAGCGGAATTCGAAGAAATGAAACAGCACACCGTCTACGGGAGGGATGCCATTTTAGCCTCCGAAAAAAAATTGGGTCAGGATTCCTTTCTCTCGGTTGCCCGCGAAATCGCATACAGCCATCAGGAAAAATGGGACGGCACCGGATATCCTCAAGGACTCAAGGGAGAAGAGATCCCCCTCTTCGGTCGGCTGATGGCCGTGGCCGACGTCTATGACGCCTTGATCAGCAAAAGGGTTTACAAGCCGCCCTATCCCCATGAAACCGCAGTGGCGATGATTCGGGAGGGACGGGGAACCCACTTCGATCCGGATGTCGTGGACGCGTTTCTCGATCTGTCGGACGAGTTCAGAAAAATCGCTCTGGAGAATGCCGATTTTGAAGAGGAGCGAGTGCTGCTGTCCCAATAACGGAACACGGTATCCCACATTCAGTAACGCCAGTGTTGAGGAGTTCGTTTTCATGATCGACCATTTCCGATTTGCAGCGCCGGTCTATGACCGTCTGCTGGGCCCGCCTGACCGCCGCCTCGTCACCCGGCTGCTGCGACTGCCCGCGAGGGGAATGCTTCTGGACGCCGGCGGCGGTACCGGCCGGGTCTCGACACATCTCCGGAATTGGGTAGACGGCCTCGTCGTCAGCGACCTATCCCGGCCCATGCTGGCCGAAGCCGTTCGAAAAGATCTTTGGGCGGTGTCGGCTGCAGCCGAATGCTTGCCGTTTCCCGATGCGGCCTTTGATCGAATTCTTGTCGTGGATGCCCTTCACCATTTCCGCCGTCAGGAGGTCGCCGTCGCGGAGTTCGCGCGCATCCTGAAACCCGGGGGGCGACTTCTGATCGAGGAGCCGGACCTCAGGCGAATCACGGCTCGGGCCGTGGCGTTGGTCGAAAAGCTGCTCCTCATGCACAGTCGCTTTCACCCCCCGTCGGCCATCATCGGAATGATGCACGAAAGCGGAATTTCGGGGCGCATCGCGGCAAACGGCTTTTTCCGTGTCTGGATCACCGGCGACAAGCCCGAACAAAATCCCGGCACCTGATATTCAACCGGTTCCGCACCCTGGTAACGAAAAGGATGGGTAACGCGAATATCGGACCTTCTGGGAAACCGCCACCGTTACGTCCGGTAGATTCTGAGGGGCACCACGTTGGTAGACATATCCTCTTGATCTTTTTCGTTGATCAGCTTTTCGAAAATCTCGAGGGCGGCATGCACGACATCGGAATCGAACTGGGTGCCTTTGTTCTTGAGCAATTCCCGTCGAATCGCTTCCGGCTTGAGGGGCTCACGGTATGGACGCCTGGAGTTCATCGCGTCGAACGCATCGGCGACAATGATAATTTTTTCGGACAGACTGAGCTGATCGCCGGATAGACCGTCCGGATACCCCCGCCCGTCTTCTCGTTCATGGTGGTGGCGCACGATGGCGCGCTCCTCTCTGAGGCTCGCGGTCGGCTTCAAGATTTCATCCCCGAAATCAGGATGCTTACGAATGGAATGAAACTCGTTTTCATCGAGCTTCCCGGTCTTGTTGAGAATGCTTTCGAGCACACCGATCTTTCCGATATCATGAAGTAGCGCCGCATTTTGCAGCACGCGCAATTTTTTTTCATCAAGTGACATTTTCCTGCCGATGTCGACGCAAATCCTGGCGACGCGCTCGGAATGACCATATGTATATTCATCTTTTAATTCCAAAGACTTGGCAAGAGATCGGATTGAACTGAAATAGGCCTGGTCCAGTTCCAGGAAAAGTTTTTTATTGTCGAGGGCGATTGCAGCGTGGCTGGTCAATACGGAAATAATCTGTCTTTCGGACTCGCTGAGCTTTCCTGACATTTTCCTGCGGATCAGGTTGATAAAACCCTTGATTTCATAAGACTGGCGCAGCGGCACCGATATCAATTCATAATCGGGCAAAAAATCCATGCCGATGGTACAGTATTTCAGATCCTCCTGCAGGGGTTCAAAACTGAAATTACACGAATAAATCCGTCTATAGGATTGAAACGGATTTCCGAGAATAACATTTTGTTTTTCTACGATTACCTTGGTTGCGATATCGAGGATGTGGTCATCGGCGTCTCGGCTTTTCCGGGCGACCGTCATCAACCGTTCATCTTCCCCTATCAAGGTCAGAAAACCCGCCTGAGCGGTGGTGGCTTCGAGAGCCGAATCGATAATGAGCTGGTAGGGATATTGATAATCCTGGAGGGAATTGATGGCCTGGCTGGCCTTGAAAAGCCCCTGCAGGCGCTGGTTATGAAGCATGAGTTCGGCGTTGGAATCCTTGAGCAGTTCAATGTTCTCTTTAAGCGTTTTCTGCATGAAGGAAAACCGGTTTCCAAGAAAACCGATCTCATCATTGGAATGGACCTCTATGTTGCAGTCATAATCGCCGCCGGTGATGGCTTCCACGCTCTTGACGAGTGCGCTCACAGGTTTGGAAATTCGTCTTGCGAGAATAACCGATAACATGCAGGATGCAAAAAGTACGATCACGCCGAGGGTCAACAGCGTAATTCGGGTTTTATGTATAGCTTTTTTGATGTATTTCAAAGACATGCCGATTCTGACCGTCGCCCATTTTTTGTCTTTGATATACACCGGCGTGGCAATGTCGCATACCTTCTCCGGCGTATTTCCGAAATGAAGGTATTGGACTATCTCTTCCGTCGCGACAAGCGCCTTCGTATCGGTTTCAGTTCCGATAATCTGCGTCTTTTTGTAGGTATCGTTGCCGCTGAATGCCGCAACATCGCCGTCAAAAAGCTGAACAAGGGCATACTCCAGATCGTTTTCCTCCGTTACCTTGGCGACGACCTGTTCAATGCTCACGTAATTGAACGTTGCGATATAATTGGTGTTCAATGCTGCCAGATTCCGGCTGATGGAATGCCCGCGCTTCAGGAACTCTGCCAGAATCGAGTCCCGCATCTGCTTCTCGACCACAAAGATCGTCGTAATCATGATCAGGCATTCCAACACGACAACGCCCAGCAAAAATTTGCTGTGAAGTCTGAATCGTATTCCCCCCGTATGGGCCGGTCCCGATATGGATGTCACTCAGAATCCCCAATTGTGATAAATTTTCTTATGCGCAAAACACACCTTATCGGCAGAGCAAGATAAATACCAGTTCATACGCTAATTCGGAATCCTTTTTTCTTTCGTTGCTCATTTCGGCATCCACGGCAGCGAAACATGTTCACTATACTTATGAATTCAGATAGCTGATATAAATGAGCCGGTCTGCCGCTCTGGAAAAATAATGAATTTCATACCGCCTGTGTTCAAGATATTCAAATGTTCGACAAAATCCGGCACTGCGAACACAGCTATATTTTGTCTTCGATTTGACAAATTTTGTTGATAGTGTTGACGCCCACCGTCAACATCGCGAGATTTCGACTTTCGACTTTCATGATAGTGACCGGATAGCGATGCCGGCCTATGAATATCGAAAGTTGAGGCGAGAATTGAAAGTTGCGTTGGAAATATTGGATTTCCGCTGAAATGCATTATCTTGATGTGACGATACGCCGATATAAGTTTGATGAGACAAATATTATTTGACATTCCACCCTTTGCATCGTATTTATAGCATTCATCATAAATTGAAGGAGATAGACGCCTGATGAAAAATGCTTTCATTGAATGGCACAGAACGGCACTTGAAATTTTCTCTATGGATGAGAGGTGGTTAACGAGATGGTGTTAAAGGATATCTCAAACGGAGAGCGTATCAAACTTCTCGCTGTAGACGGCGGATGTAACCTGCAGTGCCGGCTGGCGGGAATGGGCCTGGTTCCGGGCATGGAAGTGACGGTGATCAGCAATATCCCGGGCAGACCGATCATTCTCGAGACTTACGGCATTCGTCTGTCCCTCTGCCGGAAAATGGCCTCCCGAATTCAAGTACTCAAAACCAACGGCGTCGCAATGTCCCACCCGTCTCCGCCCGCCATCTGCCCCAAGGGGATCGTCCCCAAAACATCCATTTGCGAGCCTGGAGTCCGGTGCCGTCGAAGATTATGCCGACTGCGCCAGATGCAGGTCAACCAGACCGGCACCATCCGATCGGTCAAAGCCCAGGGGGAGTTGGGACGCCGAATCCGCGACATGGGGCTCATCCCCAATACAGAGATCACCATAGTCGGTCGGGCGCCTTTAAAGGATCCCGTCGCCCTTCGCCTGAGAGATTTTACCCTTTCTCTCAGAAACAATGAAGCCGATTTCATCACCGTGGAAGTCTCCGGAGGCGGGTGTGAAGAAGACGCTGAGCATTGCGCTTGCGGGTAATCCCAATGCCGGGAAGACCACCATGTTCAACGCCCTTACGGGCGCACGCCAGAGCGTGGGAAACTATCCCGGCGTCACCGTGGAAAAACGCGAGGGATATCTCCACGTTAATGGACGTAAGATCAACATCGTCGACCTCCCCGGCACCTATTCCCTGACCGCTTATTCTCAGGAAGAGCTGGTCGCCCGCGACTATCTCATCAATGAGCGCCCCCAGTTGGTGATCGACATCATCGACGCCAACAGCCTCGAGCGAAACCTCTATCTTGCGGTACAGTTCATGGAAATGGGCATCCCCATGGTCCTGGCGCTCAACATGATGGACGAGGTTCGGAAAAGCGGCAAAAAAATCGATACCCGGAAACTTTCCCAACTCCTCGGGGTACCGGTGGTGGAAACCGTAGCCCGGAGCGGCGAGGGAAAACAGGCGTTGATCGAGATCGCCCTGGCAGAAATCCGCGAACAGGAAGATGGGTGGCGCCCTCTTGAAATCTCCTACGGCCCCGACATCGATCCGGTCCTCCAGGAGATGACAGCCCTCATCCAGAACGCCGGATTCCTGACAGACACCTACCCCTCGCGGTGGCTCGCACTCAAATATCTCGAAGGCGACGTCCAGATCAAATCCCTGGGAACATCGGCGGGTGAGATCGGCAGCGCCCTGGAGGACATGGTTCAACGGGTGACCGAGCACTGCCGGGTAACCCTCGATTCCATCCCGGAAGCAATCATCGCAGACTATCGTTACGGCTATATCGCCTCGGTTACCAAACAGGGGGTATTTATTCAGCGGGGTCACCAGGAACGGATCCATCTTTCAGACAAAATCGACCGGATCCTGACCCACCGGTTCACCGGTCCCCTTCTCATGATCGGTGTTCTCTACGGCATGTTCGTCGCCACCTTTACGGTGGGAGAAATCCCAATGGGATGGTTCGAAGCGTTTTTCACCTGGCTGTCCGAAAAAACCATGGAAGCGATCCCGCCGGGGCTACTCCAGTCTTTGCTGGTGGATGGCGTCATCGCGGGGGTCGGCGGTGTGCTGGGGTTCGTTCCGCTGATCATGGTCATGTTTCTGGGCATCGCCTTCCTGGAGGATTCAGGCTACATGGCCCGGATGGCCTATATGATGGACCGGGTTCTCCGAATCTTCGGCCTTCACGGATGTTCGGTCATGCCCTTCATCGTTGCCGGCGGTATTCCCGGCGGATGCGCGGTGCCGGGCGTGATGGGCGCCCGGACACTGAGGAGCCCCAAGGAAAAGCTGGCCACCCTTCTGACGGTTCCGTTCATGCCCTGCGGCGCGAAAGTGCCGGTATTTCTTCTCCTCGGCGCAGCCTTTTTCGAGGAGTCCGCCGCCACCGTCCTCTTCTGGATCACCATCGGCTCCTGGGCGACGGCCCTCGTGGTGGCGTGGGTTCTCAGGAACACCGTAATCCGGGGCGAAGCCACCCCCTTTGTCATGGAGCTTCCCCCCTATCGATTGCCCACCTTCAAAGGTCTCTGCATCCACACATGGGAACGGGCCTGGCAATATGCCAAGAAGGCCGGCACGGTCATTCTGGCCATCTCCATTCTCATCTGGTCGTGCATGACCTTTCCCACCTTGCCCCGTGAGCAAAGCCAGGCTTTTGAGATGCAGCGGACGGCGGTACTTTCCCGGACGCCGGAAAACCCGGACGCGGAAATCATACGGCAAATCGACAACGAGATTCTTGCCATCGACAACCGGGAGGCCGAAGCCGCCCTGAGGCATTCCTATGCCGGCCGCCTGGGAACGGCTCTCGAGTCCTTCACCCGGCTGGCAGGTTTCGACTGGCGCACGAACATCGCGCTTTTGGGCGGATTCGCCGCCAAGGAGGTGATCGTGTCCACGCTGGGAACGGCCTATGCCATGGGCGATGTGGCCCCGGACTCCAGCGAAAGTCTGGGAAACCGGCTCCGCAGGGACCCTCACTGGAATCGGTTGACCGCTCTCAGTATGATCATTTTCGTCATGCTCTACGCACCCTGTTTCGTCACGGTCGTGGCCATGGCACGGGAGTCCTCCTGGAAATGGGCCCTTTTCAGCGTTATCTACACCACCTTGACGGCCTTTGCCGTATCCACGGCCGTCTACCAGATCGGAGGACGTTTCTTTTCACCCTGAGCCGCCGCAGCCTCTTCCTGAAAAATACCGGGTCCCATGGACCAGCCGGCGGAGACAGAGGAGGAATATGCTGCAGGACGACCCGAAAGAAATCGAAGAACGGCACCACAACCTGATGGACGGCGCCACCGGCCAGATCGACGAGGTTTCCCGGTATGTTCAGGAGCAGCGCCGTGTGGCGGCGGATCCCGCATGTTCTCTGGAAGCCCGGCTCGAGGCTTTTGAAGACATCATCGACTCCGAGGTGGGGGACACCTCGATGGTCCGGGCAAGAAATATCGAGCGGGAGATGGCGCTGCGTCAGATCTACCTCAAATTCGAGGGTGGAAATCCCACGGGAACCCAGAAGGACCGTATCGCTTTTGCTCAGGCGATGGATGCGCTTCGGCGGGGATTCGATACCATCACGGTGGCCACCTGCGGCAATTACGGTGTGGCTTTGGCTTTGGCCGCCTCCTTTGCCGGCATTCGGTGCATCATCTATATTCCCGAGGCCTACCATACCCGCCGAGTGAACGAAATGATCGCTCTGGGCGCCGAGATCGTCCGGGAGGGCAACGACTACGAGCGTGCCGTGGAAGCCTCGTCCGCGCGAGCCGAAAGAGCGGATTTTTACGACGCCAATCCCGGAGGCCACAACACCCTGTTGCAGCTTCAGGCCTATGGGGGAATCTCCTACGAAATCTACGACGAACTTCGCGATGCGCCCTACGTGGTGGCCGTCCCCGTCTCGAACGGCACCACCCTCTCGGGTATCTACAAGGGGTTTCTCAGCCTCTATCGGCGTGGAAAAACCTCCCGGATGCCCAGAATGGTGGCCGGATCCGCCTACCATAAAAACCCGATCGTCCGAGCCTTCCTTAAAGATACCCCGCGGTGCGAGGATTTGCGACCAGAGGCAATTCGGGAAACCAGCATCAACGAGCCGTTGATCAACTGGCATTCCATCGACGGTGATCAAGCGCTGAACGCCATCCGGGAAACCCGCGGCTGGGCCGGCAACGCCACAGACAAGAGCATGCGGGCCTTCTCACGCCTCATTCGGGAACGGGAAGGCCTCGATGTGCTCCCGGCATCCACCGCCGGATTGATCGCCATGATCGAGCATCACCAGAAACAGACACTGCCGGGCGATCGCTATGTCGTTGTTCTGACGGGGAGGAAATCCTGATGCATCCGGAAGGAAACGCCATCGTCTATTGCGAAGGGGCCTTCAACACCCCCAACGGGAAAACCGCCCACGGGCTGGTCCGGTTTACACGACGCTACCGCATCCTGTCCGTGGTGGATTCCCGCCATGCAGGAGAGGATGCGGGGATGATCCTCGACGGGAAGCCCAACGGGATTCCGGTGTCAGCGTCCCTGACGGCGGCGGTCGAGACGGCCTCTCGAGGGGCGTATCCGCCCACCCACTTCGTGGTCGGCATCGCACCCGACGGGGGCCGGCTCAGTTCCGCCGCCAGAGCCGACGTGGTGCGGGCCGTGGAGATTGGGCTGAACGTGGACTGCGGGCTCCATGACTTTTTGAGCGACGATGCCGCGATCAGGGCGTTGGCCGCCGAAAAAGGGATGACGATCCGGGACATCCGAAAGCCGCCCCCGCGGGCGTCTCTCCACTTCTTCAGCGGCAGCATCGAATCCGTCGAGGCTTTCAGGATCGCCGTGCTGGGAACGGACTCCGCCGTCGGCAAACGCACCACGGCATGGATCCTGGTCCAGGCATTCGAGGCCCTGGGCTGTCGGGCCGAGCTTGTCGGGACCGGCCAGACTGCATGGATGCAAGGCGCCCGTTATACCCTGGTCATGGACGCTCTGGTGAACGACTTCGTCTCAGGCGAGATCGAGCACGCCGTAGTCCGCGCCTGGACTGAGACCCGGCCCGACGTCATCGTCATCGAAGGCCAGGGGAGTCTCATGAACCCGGCCTATCCCGGCGGTTTCGAAATCCTCGCAGCCGGCCGGCCCGACGTGGTCGTACTCCAGCACGCCCCGGCCAGGCGGGATTATGACGGGTTTCCAGGCTACCCCATCCAGCCCCTCAGTCACCAGATTCAGGCCATTCAGATCCTCTCCGGCCGACCGATCGCGGCCGTGACCTTGAATCACGAGGATCTGCCCGCCGAGACGATTCCGACGGTTTGCGCCGCCATTTGCCGGGACGTGGGCGTCCCGGCTTACGATGTACTTCGAAACGGCGGCACCGAACTGGCGAAACGCTTGATGCCCTTTATCCGGGACCGAAAGCTGCTGAAAGAAGTATGGACAGCGCCGTCGTATCCTTTTTGTCCGCCTATCTGATGCACCGGGATGTCCGGACACCGGCAGGTATCCAAAAGCCGTCACCGCCAGGAATTTCATATCGGCGGGCCGCAATGAGGACATCCGGATCATGATGGGTCGACTTGTCGCGCCGCTTGAATCGTTCAACAACCGGCGCTATTTCAACCCCTGCGAACAGCCAACGCCATGACAAACAAAACCCCTTCGCCTGCCCCCCGGGATAGAGAGACCGCCGATCCGGCGACAGTGCTCCGCGTCTTCGATCGACTGGAGGTCGGACCCGTCACTCTGGCGCCCCGACGTCTCGTGGCCCCCTATCGCATTCATATCGGCGGAAAAACAGACGTCACCGAGTTGATTTACGTTTACGAGACGCCGGTATTCGATCCGCAGAATCCCGAATGCCGGAACCTGGCCGACATGATCGCCGCCCAGGCAGCTCTCAATTACGGCCTTTTCTGCAGCCAGATCCGGTTCATCGGCACCTACGACGCCACCGACCGTGCCTTCCTGCGGGATATGGCGGAAAACACCGCCCGGGAAATATTCGTCAAGAAATTTCTGGAACCCAACCCATTTCTTACGGGCGAGGCCATGGCGCTGCCGGCCGTTCGCCAAAAAAAATACCTCAACGCCAAACTCAAATTCCTTCCGACGGAAAGCGAAGCCCGTTTCCCCCCATGGCGATTGTGGGAGACGGACAAAAACCGTCACTGCGTTCTTTCCAGCGGCGGAAAGGACAGTCTTCTCAGCTTCGGTCTCATCAACGAGCTGGAAAGAGAGGTCCACCCGCTCTTCGTCAATGAATCGGGACGGCACTGGTTCACGGCGCTGAACGCCTACCGCCATTTTCGTGAAAACATTCCCCGCACCGGACGCGTATGGGTCAATTCGGATCGGCTTTTCTCGTGGATGCTCCGGCGGATGCCGTTTATCCGAAAGGATTTTCAAAGCGTCCGCCATGACGAATATCCGATCCGGCTCTGGACGGTGGCCGTTTTTCTCTTCGGCGTGCTGCCGATCCTTCGGGAACGAAAGATCGGTCGGCTTATCATCGGTGATGAACACGACACGTCCCGAAGGACTGCCCACCAGGGGATCAGTCACTACGACGGTCTTTACGACCAGAGCATCTGGTTTGACAACACGATGTCGCGGTATTTTCAGCGGAAAGGATGGGCCGTCTCTCAATTTTCCCTTCTCAGACCCCTCTCGGAGTTGCTGATAGAAAAGATCCTGGCCGGACGATACCCTGATCTCCAGACCCTCCAGATCTCCTGTCACGCAGCCCACAAGGACGGCGATCGCATTCGACCCTGCGGCAAATGTGAAAAATGCCGCCGCATCGTGGGAATGCTGACGGCCGTGGGCAAAGATCCCCGCCGGTGCGGATACACGGATATTCAGATCGCTGCATGTCTCAAAGCCCTGGCGGAAAAGGGAACCTATGCCCAGACGGCCTCGGAGGCCGCGGAACTCCTGAATATGCTGGCCGAGAAAGGACGGATTCCCTCGACATCTTCGCCGACGGGAGAGTCTTTGCCCGCCGCCGAGATCCTGCGGATCCGCTTCGACCCCGTCATTTCCCCCATAAACGCCATCCCCGTGGACCTCAGGGAGCCCCTCTATCGCATCTATGGGGAATACGCTCAGGGCGCCGTCCGTCGGGCAGGGCAGCGCTGGATCGAATTCGATCCCTTGACGGATCCTGAGATGGTAGCCCCCTACCCCTTCGAACTGTCACCGGGCCATGGCGCCACGGCACAACCGCCGGACACGCTTCAGAACACCGCCTATCTCTGGGGAGAACTCTGCTGGCCCGATGCCGAGGAGCGCTTTGACGAGATGGATACCGTCCTTCTGCCCGTGGGTGCCATGGAGCAGCACGGGCCCCATTTGCCTCTGGATACCGATGCCTACGATGCCGAGTATCTGGCCCGATGCGTGGCCGAAGCCTGCAGTGATCCCAAACCCATGGTTCTCCCGCTGATTCCCTACGGCGTCTCCTATCACCACGATGACTTCCGGGGAACCGTCAGCATCGACAACGACACCCTATCCCGGCTGGTCTACGACATCGGCATGAGTGTTGCGCGTAACGGGTTTCGCAAACTGGTGATCATCAACGGTCACGGCGGGAACAGTCCCGCTCTCAACCACGCAGCCCAGAAGATCAACCGCGACGCCCGGATATTCGTTTGCGTGGACAGTGGAGAGACCAGCGACGTGGATATCGATCGTCTGGTGGAAACCCCCAACGATGTCCACGCCGGAGAAATCGAAACCAGCACGGCCCTGGCCGTCCGGCCCCACCTCGTCCGAATGGATCGCATCCAGCGGGATATTCCTGAATTCTCGGTCCGGTACCTCAACTTCAGTTCCAAACGAGGCATATCCTGGTATGCCCACACCGAAAAGATTTCCGCCTCCGGCATCATGGGAGACCCCACCAAGGCCACCGCCGCCAAGGGAGAACAGATGTGGACGATAATGATCGCCCATCTCACGGCCTTTGTGGAGGAGATCAAACACATGACCCTGGATGAAATCCATCAGCGGAGATACTGAGTCCCGTGAAAATCACCCGGATCGAGGCCGTACCCCTCACCCTGAAACTGGCCGAACCCTATACCATCGCATACGAAACCGTGGATTCGGCCGTCAATGTATTCCTTCGGATTCAGACCTCCACATCCGTCATCGGTTACGGCTGCGCCGCTCCGGACCTGGAGGTTACGGGCGAGACCCCGACATCGATCCTGGCGGCCGTCACGGATGTGATCCGGCCGGCACTCACGGGAGCCGATCCTTTGCGCCTGGTCCGCCTTATGGAGAAAATCCGGCCGCACCTCGCAGACCAACCCTCGGCTTTGGCCATGGTTGACATGACGCTTTACGATATCCTGGGAAAACAGGCTGGTCTGCCTCTGTTCCGACTCCTGGGCGGTTTTCGGAACCGGATGCGAACGAGCATCACCATCGGCATTCTCCCGCCCCATGATACCGTCCGCCGGGCAATGACCTTCGCGGCAGAGGGATTCACGGCTCTCAAGCTCAAGGGTGGAATAGACGTGGAGGACGACATCGTCCGGGTTCTGGCCGTTCGGTCGGCCGTCGGGAAAAAGATCGCTCTCCGGTTCGACGCCAACCAGGGATACTCGGAAGAGATGTCACTCTATTTCGTTACACAAACCCGTCCTGCCGGCCTTGAGCTCATCGAACAACCGACGCCCCGCGGGCGGACGGCCATGCTGGGACGGGTCACCAGCGGCGTTTCCATACCGGTCATGGCGGACGAGAGCCTCATGAGCCTCAAGGACGCATACAGGATCGCCCGTCGGGGCCTGGCCGACATGGTCAACATCAAACTCATGAAGGTGGGCGGCATCGACGAAGCCATGAAGATCAACGCCGTATCCCGTGCCGCCGGCCTTGACGCCATGGTAGGCTGTATGGACGAATCCGCGCTGTCCATCGCGGCGGGCCTTCACTTCGCCATGGCCCGGCCCAATGTGCGTTATGCCGACCTGGATGGTCATCTGGATTTGATCGGCGATCCGGCCTCAGGCGCCGTCCGTCTCAAGCGCGGCGTTCTTTACCCCACCGGCCGACCGGGGTTGGGTTTCGACTTCTCGAATACCCGGTCCGAAAAAAATCCTTTTTGACCCTCAATCGACTTTTCGCGACCCGGAAATGCGAAATGGCATGAAAGATTCACCGCGTTATGATATGTGGAGAAGTCAAGGCTGATCGGTTGAAGTATCGGAGCCGGAATCATGGGCGGAAACAGGCCCCTCTTCAGCCGTGAACCTTCCTGCGAACCACCGCAAACAACGAAAGGACATCCAATGAAAAACCTGGTAATACTGACCATCCTGGGATGGGTGATGATGGGGGCCCCGGCCTTTGCTTCGGACGGCGAGGAGCTCTTCAAGGCGGAAGGCTGCATGCGATGTCACAAGGCCGACGGCAACTCCAAAATCTACCCCAGTCTGCCGGAAATCGCGACGGCGTACACCGGAAAATCAGAACAGCTGCTGCAATACCTCAACGGGGAAACCGAGGCCGTCATGGATCCGGACACCGCAAGCCTGATGAAGCCCCATCTGGAAAAAACGAAAAAGATGAACGTGGTTGAACGAAAATCCGTGGCCGATTACATCATGACGTTCACCCCATAAGAAAGTATTCCGCTGGATCGCCGGAGCATCCGCGGCTTCGGCGATTTTTCCCGCCCCCCGGCACCCCCTTGTTGTTCCCGAAAGGCGTCCTGAAGATCCCCCTCTCTTCCTTCAGGAATTTTGCCGATACCCCGGCTTGATATTTCGAAGATCATACTAATAATGGTGATATTCAACTTTCCGGCCGTCATCGCGAACGTCGAAAGTTGAGATGATCAATTTTGTGTGCCTGTTTGAATTGAACCGTGACCACCCGAAACGATGAACCGGGAAACCTTTCATTAAAGAGGAGATTCTGCGATGTTGAGCCCAAAGATGAACGACGCCTTGAACGAACAGATCAACAGGGAAATGTATTCGGCCTACCTTTATATGTCCATGTCGAACCAGTGCTCTGAAATGGGGCTCAAAGGGTTCGCCAATTGGTTTATGGTGCAGTATCATGAAGAAATGTATCATGCTATGAAATTTTACGAGTATATCGGGCGACAGGGCGGCAAGATCTCCCTGAAAGCCATCGCCGAACCGGCGGCGACGTTTGCCTCTCCCCTCGACATGATGACCAGGACCCTGGAGCATGAACAGTTCATTACCCAGTCCATCAACAGCCTCATGGAAACGGCCATCGCCGAAAAAGATCACGCCACCCAGATCTTCCTTCAGTGGTATGTGACCGAGCAGGTGGAAGAGGAGGAAAACGACAACGACATCATCGCCCAGCTCAAACTCGTCCAGGAAAGTCCCCACGGACTGATGATGATCGACCGTGATCTGGCCGGTCGGGCGACGACGGTTCCCACAGACTTCAGCAAGGGGGTCGAGTCCGCCGCCAAGGCGGGAGGCTGAGTCTGAAACACATGATCCCCTGCTGAAACGGCGGCTACACCCCCATGATACGACGGACAGCGGGGATCTTGAGTCCCTCCAGAATCATCGTACAGAAAAGAGCGGCGGCAAGACAGTAGAGAAGATCATCCAGCGGTACGGGCCGGAACTTGAAAAGGCGCTGAAAAAACGGGGTCGACATGACAACGGTCAGCATGGCCGCGGTGCCCCCGCTGATCCACCACAGAGCCGCGTTGGGGACCTTCAGCATTGACGGGATCGATCGCGTCGCGGACCGGTTGGTAAAGATGAGCGCGAGATTGGACAGGACCAGGGTCATGAACGCCAGACAGCGGGCGCAATGCGCGCCGTGGTCCGAGAGGGCCCACCGGTAAACGACGACGACCGCCGCCAGAATCACCAACCCCTGGGTCAGGCTGAGCAAAACGGATCGTCGTCCGAACAAGGGCTCGGAGAGGTCCCGGGGAGGCTTTTTCATACAGTCCGCCTCGGCGGCCTCGGCCTCGAAGACCACCGAACAGGCCGGATCGATGATAAGTTCCAGAAAGACGATATGGACCGGAAAAAGCGCCAGAGGCCATTCGAAGAGCACCGGGATGAGGGACATTCCGGCGATCGGCACGTGAACCGAAAAGATATAGCGCATCGCTTTCTTGAGGTTGTCGAAAATCCGGCGTCCCATTCGAATCGCCTTGACAATGGATGCGAAATCGTCGTCCAGGAGCACCAGGGCGGCGGACTCCCGAGCCACATCGGTTCCCCGACCGCCCATGGCGATCCCGATATGAGCGGCCTTCAGGGCCGGAGCGTCGTTCACGCCGTCGCCGGTCATGGCCACCACCTCGCCGGCCGCCTTCAGGGCCGTCACCAGGCGCAGCTTTTGCTCCGGCACCATACGGGCGAAGATATTGACCTTCCGGATGCCTTCGGCCAGTTCGGCGTC
>NZ_JBFXGG010000044.1:0-26882 GCF_050178255.1 Desulfococcus sp.
CTGATCGGCATAAACCTCACCGTCCCAACTGATGCAACCGAACCCCCTTCCGGAGCTGTTGCCTTCGTTCATCTTGAGAAGTTCAAGCACCTCGTTCGCGCGGTCCGGTTGTTCCCGCAGCATCTTGAGGTAGAGATACGGACCGTCGGCGTGATTGTCCACGGTGAGGACCTCTTTTTCGATGCCCCGGTCGTAAAGATCCTTGGTCCGCTGTATGATGACGTCCACGGCACTGCGGGTCTCCTCGTGACTCAAGTCATCCTTGACCAGTTCTGAGCCGCGGCCGGCGTAAACCAGATGATAAAAGCAGATCCGGGGAATCTCTTTTTCCTCCAGAAGGTCGAAAATCGCCGGGATTTCACCCACGTTGAACTTGTTGATGGTAAAGCGAAGACCGACCTTGATGCCGACGTCTTGACAACTGCGGATGCCGGACATGGCCTTTTGAAAAGCCCCCTTCATTCCTCTGAACCGGTCGTGAATCTCTTCCATGCCGTCAAGACTGACGCCTACGTATGATAATCCGATCTCTTTCAGAATTTTCGCTTTTTCAGGGGTAATGAGTGTTCCGTTGGTGGAGATTACCGCCCGAATGCCCTTCTCGACGGCATATCCGGCCAGATCCGGAAGATCCTTGCGCACCAGAGGCTCGCCTCCGGAGAAGAGAATGACCGGAACGCCAAAATCGGCAAGATCGTCTATAAGCGCCTTTCCTTCATCGGTGGAGAGCTCGTTTTCAAAGGGGATGTCCTTGGCGTGGGCATAACAATGAATACATTTCAGGTTGCATCGACGGGTGGTATTCCACACGACGACCGGTTTTTTATCGATGGAAAATTGGAGCAGGTGGGAAGGCAGCTTTCCGGAATGACGTCCGTAACGAATGGCATCCGAGGGCTCCACTGTTCCGCAATAAAGTTTGGAGATTCCTATCATCGAATTTTTTGCCTTGTCTGGTAGAGGTTGAATCAAAATAGCGCTCTATGGTATCGTCAGCCTCTGCTTCAGGAGACCGGCGATGTAGTCTTCCGGAAATCTTAACGCATCCTGGTTGATAAAGAAACGTTTTTTTCCGGTCTTCTCCCGCACGAGTTTCAGGCCCAACTCGAAATCCTTGTTGAGCCGATCGCGGAGCTCTGGAAGTTGTATCTCTCCGTTGATCAATTTCTCCATGAGAAAGTCGATGGCATCTTCCTCCAGGACTATGTTGATGTCATGCTGTTTGTAAAAGGAGAGCTCAGCGTTTTTGATCTCATCCGAGTAAAGCTTCATTTTCTTGAAAATGCGTTCGACGTCCAACGTATTCTTGCTGTAATAATGGGCGAAGATAGCCGTTCGCGAGGGCGTCAGCGTGAGATTGTGCTTGTGGGACAGGTATTTTTGATTGGTGTCGATATAGTTTTGGATCGTTCGTCTTTCCGCTACAACCAGTTGGTCGAAAGCGGCCTTCAAAGATGAAACGGCTGACGAGCCGGCCGGATCGCCGGCTGCATGAATCATGTCGTCCAGCAATGCTTTGGGGTTCTGAATCAAGGCTTCGGTCACCGGCAGAATGCCGATCGTCGTAGAAGGCAGCACTTTCTCGAAGGGGAGAAGCGCCTTCTCAACGGCGCTCACCAACCCTCTGGCTCCCGTTTTTTCCGTGTAGGCCTGTTTCGCCAGAAGTGCGAGGGCGCCTTCTGAAAACTTCACCTGGATGCCGTAGGCCGCAAAATCGAGTTTCTTGCCCAGAATGACCGGGTTGTTGGGGTTCTTGAGAATTTCCAGCAGGTCCGCCTCGTTCAGATGCTCAAGGACGGCATGCACCGGCAAACGGCCAACGAACTCCGATTCAAAGCCGAATTGGATAAGGTCTTCGGACCTTACTTGCCGCAGTAATTCGTCTGTAGATTGGGATCCTTTGACCTGGGAGCCGAACCCAATCTCCTGGCGCGTCACCCGCCGGTTGATGATCTCGGCGAGATCGGCGAAGGCACCGCTCATGATAAACAAGATGTTTTTGGTATTGACGGATTGCTTTTCCCGCTTACCCGTTTTCCGAAACCGCTCGAGTTCCTGAAACATGGAAATGGGATCATGGGGAACCTTGAGGTCGACGTCGGTCTCCTCCATGGGCTTGAGCAGTGCGCGCTGAACACCCGTTCTCGACACATCGGCGCCGACAATGTTCCGGCTTGAGGCAATCTTGTCGATCTCGTCGATATAGATGATGCCGTATTGGGCAAGTTCAATGTCGTCATTGGCCTCTCTCACGAGATCTCTCACAAGATCTTCAACATCTCCGCCGACATAGCCGGTCTCACTGAATTTGGTCGCATCCCCCTTCACAAAGGGTACGCCCAGCTTTTTGGCGATCAGCTTGATCATATAGGTTTTGCCGACGCCTGTGGGGCCGATCATCAAAACATTGTTCTTGATTCGGCCCACCAGAAGTTCCTGATCCTCAGGATGAGATTCGGCATGCTTGATGCGGTTGAAGTGTGTGCAGATTTTCGTCGCGAGAATGGCCTTGGCCTCTTCCTGCCTGACGATGAACTGATCCAGGTAGGCGATCAATTCTTCGGGTTTGAGCTCGAAGTTGATCCGCCGCGTCTGCCGCGAGCGTTTTTCCTCGGCGGGACTGTCTTGAGGCTTTCCGGCCGGAGAGATGATCCTGACTTCTCCCCCGAATTTTTTGGATAAAAATTCCCCGATTTCCTTTTCTATTTCTTTGGGGTCCGGAATCTTCCCATTATATTCTTTATCTGATTTCATAGTCTCTGTATAGTAATCATACCTGCCCATGGATGCAAGATTGCCGAGGTTCGTCTTGCGTCGGTTTCGGTGAACCCTCCGGATGCAATTCAAAAGTAATGCCGGATCAAGACAATTGCGAAGCGTCTTCCCGTACCGTCAACTGTCGGGAGCAGTCGAGAATCGAAACCTTGAGGATAAAGTTGAAAGATGTCTGGGTTGCCGCCGGGGAATCAATCTTGCTTTGGCTTGCTTTGAGGTGGTTGAGCGCCGGGGGCGGAAGTAACGGCGAATGACGCAGCGAGATGGGTGGTACGCCCGGCTGGGTTCGAACCAGCGGCTTTCAGCTCCGGAGGCTGACGCTCTATCCACTGAGCTACGGGCGCGTAAGGGGTCTTATAGCCAACTGAAAAGCGTTAGTCAAGTTTGAAAAATCAATGTCCGGTTTTTCGCTGGAAAGAGGGAATCCCCTGGGTTTCAAGGTAGGCTTTTGCCTCACCGACCACATAAAGGGATCCGGCGATGCAAACGGCGTCATTGTCGGCGGCATTGGACATGGCATGCTTGACAGCCTCGCCGACGTCGGGAATGACCGTAATATCCGACGTCAGGGTCCGGACGTATTCATGGAGAGTTTCCACTGGAAGCGCCCGGTGAATCCTGGGTGTCGTCAAAATGATTTTCCGGCAGAGCGGCACCAATTCCTGAAGCATCTCTTTGTAGGGTTTGTCGGCGAGGATCCCGACCACCAGAGTCAGGTCCCTGGTGCGTAATTCCTCGCGCAGAAACGTGGCCAGGTTTCGCGCCGCCGCGAGATTGTGGGCGCCGTCGATGATGACGAAAGGCGCCGTCGAGACGATTTCCAGTCTCCCCGGCCATCGGTTCCGGCCAAGCCCTTCGCGAACGGTTTCCCGGCTGAGGCGAGGGTGGCGTCGGGCGAGGAGTTCGCAACCGGCCAATACCATGGCCGCATTGTCGAGCTGGTACCTGCCCGCCAGCCCGGTCCGCATATGGCGCCAGGTGTTATCGATGCCGACATGGGTGAATTCTCCGCCGACTTCCGGTTCGACGTGGAAATCGACGTTCAATCGGTAAAGCGGCGCTTCCTTGGCAGCCGCTGCCTGTGTGATAACGACGACGGCTTCCGCCTGGTCGACACCGGTGACGACGGGGATTCCGGTCTTGATGATTCCTGCTTTTTCTGCAGCGATCTGCGGAATTGTCTCGCCAAGATATTCCGGGTGTTCGATGGAGATATTGGTAATGATGGAAAGTTCGGGACGCACTACGTTGGTGGCGTCAAGACGCCCGCCCATTCCCGTCTCGACAACCGCCCAGTCGACGTTTTGTCGGCCGAATTCGTAAAAGGCCATGGCTGTCGTGAATTCAAAGAAGGTGGGTTGCCGATCGCCCTTATGAACCTCCCGAACGCGCTCATAGGCTCGAACGACGTCTTCATCCGCGATGGGACGCCCGTCGATGCTGATGCGCTCGTTGAATCGGACGAGGTGTGGCGAAGTGTAGAGTCCGGCTTTGTACCCCGCCGTTGTCAGGATATTTGCCAGCGCGGAGGCGACGGAGCCTTTGCCGTTGGTGCCGGCGACGTGGATCACTTTGTAGCGGTCCTGGGGATTGCCGAGGGCTGTGAGGATGTCCTGAATGGTTTCAAGGCCGAGTTTGATTCCGAATCTTCTGAGACCAAACATGGTCTTGAGACACGCTGAATAACGATCACTCTCTGTCATCTCAATGCCGTGGCCCGATTGACGCAAAAGCCCGGAAGATCGGGGACGATCTTCCGGGCATGCTTCAATGGCGCTGTTTATCTGCCGTAACGCTTTTTGGCGGCGGCAATACGTTGACGCCTCAGGGCTTCTCGTTGCTTGCGTCGCCGGTATTCACTCGGTTTTTCGTAGCTTTTCTTCAGCTTGAGCCGCTTGAAAAGGCCGTCATTCTGAATCTTTTTCTTCAGAATGCGCATGGCTTTTTCAAGGTCGTTGTCATAGACTTTAACTTCGATAGCCTTCAAATTGTCTCGCCCCCTTTTTACCATCGGTTTTCACGGGTATGTATCATTTCGTTATTTTCAAACGACGGCTATAAACCGATGTTAATCATTAATCAAATTATATTATCCGGGAATTATGATTTTTGCAAGAAAAAAACACATCCCGCGTTTCGGGAATCATCAAAGACCCGATGCGGCCAGGATGCGGATTAACATTATATCTTGACACATTATCCGCTTTCGGTCATATTTCCTCTGCTATAGACTTCCAGGCAATGGTTTTTGAACGGCGCCATCCCCTGCCGATCGACAGGGCGAAGGGCTTCAAAGATCCGGTAACCCCTGACGAACAATGGACGGGTAACTTAAAAGGAGGAGATGCTTATGCGGCTGATTCTGTTGGGAGGCCCCGGTGCGGGCAAGGGCACACAGGCGAATTACATCAAAGAGAAATACCAGATTCCCCAAATCTCCACCGGAGATATGCTTCGTGCGGCCGTCAAGGCCGGGACGGATCTGGGCAAAAAAGCCAAAGGATTCATGGATTCCGGCGGACTGGTTCCCGATGATGTAATCATCGGTCTGGTTAAAGAGCGCATTAAAGAGTCCGATTGCCGGAAAGGATTTCTCTTTGATGGATTTCCCCGAACGATTCCTCAGGCAGATGCCATGAAAGCTGCGGGCGTTCCCATTGATGCCGTGGTGGAGATCGATGTTCCGGATGAAGAGATCATCAAACGGATGAGCGGCCGCCGCGCGCATCTGGCCAGCGGTCGGACCTATCACGTTGTTTTCAATCCCCCGAAGGTTGAGGGAAAGGATGACGTCACCGGGGAGCCTTTGGTCCAGCGGGATGACGACAAGGAAGAGACCGTCCGAAAACGCCTGGAGGTCTATCATCAACAGACCGAACCCCTGGTTGCCTATTACAAGAACTGGGCCGCCTCCGGCGAAGCGGGTGCCCCGAAGCACATTCGCATAGAAGGTGTCGGCAAGGTAGAAGAAATCCGAGACGCGATTTTCGGCGCGCTCGATGCATTGAACAAATAGAGGATTCCTCGTCTCGGCGTGAGGCGGCAGCGTGTCGTCTCACGCCGGTCGTATGCATTCGGGGCGGAGGCCGGCTCCCGGGAGTTCAACCGGGACGGTCGCCGCCCCTTTTTTTGTGCGGCAATCCCGTCTTTGTTCGGCCGGACGGTGTATCTATACCGGGTTGACGGTCTCCGATGCATGTTTTTAGAAGCTCCGATACGATTTCCAGGCCGTTTTCGCGGGTGACCGCCTCGCCGGAAAGCCTTGCTGCTTCGACGCGATTCAGGATGAATTTGAAATCAGGGCCGGGCTTGAGATCGAATTCCGAAATCAGGTCGTGACCGGTCAGCAGGGGGCGCCGGTTTTTTCTTTCCTGATACTCTGTAAAATACGCTGTCAACAGGTTCAGGATGAAGCGTGAAAAATCATCTTCCGGCAGTGTCCCCCGGGGGCGCTTGCCCCGATGATCCGCCAGGGCGTGCAACAGGATGAGCGGGGTCAGGGTCTCGCATCGCATGAAGAATCGCGTGACGGCCTTTCGGGAAAGGGCCCCTTTTTCGGCTTGGATCCATAGTCGGAGCGGTCCAAGGTGATGACGGATGATCTGGGTCACGATCCGAGTCTCATGGACTGAAAATCTGAGTCGAGCCGAGACGGCCTCCGCCATTTCGGCGCCTGTTTCGTGGTGACCGTAAAACACCGGTCCTTTCGTGTGGATGATTTTTCGAGTGGCGGGCTTGCCGATATCATGGAGGAGGGCGGATATTTTGAGCAGTACCGGTATGCCGCCTTTGAGGCAGGCCGAAAGCGCAGGCGAGTCGGCCGCCGACAAAAGCCTGGGGGGGCGGTTCAGAATCGCCTCCATCTCCTCGACGACCTTCAGCGTATGGATCCAGGCGTCGAATGCGTGGTGCCGGTTCTGAAGACAGCCGACCAACGGTTCGAGCTCCGGAATGACGGCAAAAAGGAGCCTTTCCCGCGACATCTGCTCGAGCCGGAGACAGGCGTTCTCGACTTCCAGAAGCTTGAAAAGTTCGAGGCGGATTCGTTCGCCGGCTACATTCCGGATCTTATCGGCATGTCTCGCAACGGCGGCGGACGTTGCGGTATCGATCCTGAAATTGAGAATCGCGGCCAGTCGGTAGGTCCGAAGCAGGCGAAGAGGATCCGCTATGAAGGACTGGTCCGACACCATACGGATTATTTTTTGTTCAAGGTCCCGTATTCCCCCGGTGCAGTCGATAATTTCTCCTGATGAGAGACGCCGGGCCAGTGCATTTATGGTGAAATCCCTTTTGGCGAGATCGCTTTCGATGGAGGGGCCGTTAATGGGCGCCACATCTACCTGGGGCCTGCCGGAAACGATCCGAATGACCTGTCGACCCGGTTTCCCCAGTTCGACACAATGACCGCCGATCCTGCGGGCGATATGTTCGGCGAAATCCCGAACAGGGGGGGGTGCTGCAATGTCAAAATCCTGCGGGCGAAGCCCGATAAGGCGATCCCGGACGCATCCACCCACAAGGTAGGCGTTTTCCGCTCCCGGGATATCGTGCAAGTTGTCGAACGGCATCATATCGAAAAACATTCCGATCCTGCTGAAAGATTGCATAAAAGATTTGTTCGTGAGGGGCAATGCCGCGTGCCGTGACGCATTCGTCGACACCGTTGATGGCGCGCCTTGCCGGAACCTTTAAAAAGTCGTACTTTCCGTGCCGAAAAATCTTGACAGGCATGGCGGCATTGTATAATCGTTAATCGATTACGGCACACCCGCCCTGGAGAAAACACCTTAAATCTTCAACCATAGACCTTAATTACAAAACATCCAGATTTCTCCTTAACACCATGGAAACCATCTAAAATTTATGTGTGTCCCATGCCAGTGCCGGCGGCGTGGCGTGGCGTAACTCTCAAGTGCGCCTAATTTACGCAGTTTTGTCGTCCACGTACACCCAAAAGCGAAAAAAAACGGGTGAACCGGGCTTGCAAGCCGGACTCTCGCCCAGAAACATACCTATTCCATATATCATTCCATTAACGTTTTACACGGGGTAATGCCTGATGAATATCACTGAACTCAAGGAAAAAAAAATTAACGAGCTGACGCAGATGGCCAGAGACTTCAAGATCGAAGGGGCCGCCGGGATGCGAAAGCAGGAGCTGATCTTCGCTTTATTGCAGGCGCAGATTGAAAAAAACGGCTTGATTTACGGAGAGGGCACCCTGGAGATTCTGCCGGACGGTTTTGGTTTCCTGAGGGCGCCAAACTACAACTATCTCCCGGGGCCCGACGATATATATGTCTCTCCCTCCCAGATTCGCCGCTTCAATCTGCGGACGGGAGACACGGTGTCCGGACAGATTCGTCAGCCCAAGGAATCCGAACGCTACTTTGCGCTATTGAAGGTCGAAGCCATCAACTATGAAGATCCCGAGATCGCGCGGGAAAAGATTCTTTTTGACAACCTGACCCCACTTTATCCCAACCGCAAGATCAATCTCGAGCATGATCCCGAAAACTATTCCACCCGGATTATGGACCTGATGACGCCCATCGGGTTCGGTCAGCGCGGACTTATCGTCTCTCCGCCAAGATCCGGCAAGACCATGCTGCTTCAGTTCATCGCCAACAGCATCACCGCCAACCACAAGGAAATCGATTTGTTTGTCCTTCTGATCGACGAGCGACCCGAAGAAGTGACCGATATGCAGCGGTCCGTCAAGGGCGAGGTGATCAGTTCGACCTTTGACGAACCGGCGGAGCGGCATGTCCAGGTGGCCGAGATGGTCATCGACAAGGCCAAACGGCTGGTGGAGCACAAGAAAAATGTCGTCATCCTTCTGGACAGCATCACGCGCCTGGCGAGGGCTTACAATTCCGTAGTTCCCCCCAGCGGCAAGATCCTTTCCGGCGGCGTCGACTCCAATGCCCTGCAGCGGCCTAAACGATTCTTTGGCGCGGCCCGAAATATCGAGGAAGGTGGAAGCTTGACCATCATCGCCACGGCGCTTATCGATACGGGGAGCCGAATGGACGAGGTGATCTTCGAAGAATTCAAAGGCACCGGAAACATGGAGCTTCAATTGGACCGGCGCTTGGCCGACAAGCGATTGTTCCCGGCCATCGACATCAAAAAGTCGGGTACCCGAAAGGAGGAACTCCTTATGGATAAGGACACCTTGAACCGTGTCTGGATTCTGCGGAAATTGTTGTCATCCCTGAATCCTGTGGACAGCCTCGAATTTTTACTTGAAAAAATGCAGGGTACGGGTAATAATAAAGAGTTTCTAGAGGCAATGAATACTTAAAGAACCTACAGGAGGCTGGAATCGAAATGAAAAAAGACCTACATCCCGAATATCGACAGACGGAAATCAAGTGTGCCTGTGGATACGTCATGAACGTGGGATCGACCAAATCGGATATCACCGTTGAAATCTGCTCCCAGTGCCATCCGTTCTTTACGGGTAAGCAGAAGCTCGTGGATACGGCCGGTCGGATCGAACGTTTCAGAAGAAAATACGAGAAGTTCAATCAGGCGAAGGAAGGCAAGTAAACCGTTTTGTGGGGTAACTTTCTGAGGCATTCGCAGTCGGGATGCACAGCCTGCCGGATATCTTATGTTTGACAGATTGGAAGGAATAGAGGCGCGGTTCATGGAAGTTGAGGCGCTCTTGAGCGATTCAAAGATCGTTCAGGACAGGGATGCCTATCAAAAATATATGCGAGAGCATTCCGACCTCGACAAGATCGTCACCGTGTACAGGGAATACAGGAAAACGCTGGCGGATCTTAACGACAGCATGGAACTCCTGAAAGACGCTGATCCGGAAATCAAGGAGTTGGCCCGCGACGAGATACAGCTGCTTAACCGGAAAAAAGAGCAGACCGAAACGGCTCTCAAAAAACTTTTGATTCCCAAGGACCCGAGTGACGACAAAAACGTGATCATTGAAATCCGGGCGGGTACGGGGGGTGAGGAGGCCGGACTTTTCGCAGCGGATCTATATCGGATGTACGATCGATATGCTGAAAACAACCGGTGGCGGATCGAGGTGTTGAGCCATCACACCACGGGTGTCGGCGGACTCAAGGAGGTGATCGCGCTGATCAAGGGCAAGGGCGTCTACAGCCGGCTCAAATACGAGAGCGGCACCCATCGCGTTCAGCGCGTCCCCGAAACGGAGACCCAGGGAAGGATTCATACCTCTGCGGTCACCGTGGCGGTGTTGCCCGAGGCCGAAGAGGTGGACGTCCAGATCGACCCCAATGAGATTAAGGTGGATGTCTATCGTTCGACAGGTCCCGGCGGCCAATCCGTGAACACCACCGACTCCGCCGTTCGACTGACCCACCTGCCCACGGGACTGGTGGTGACCTGTCAGGACGAGAAGTCTCAACTCAAGAACAAGAACAAGGCGCTCAAGGTTCTGCGGGCACGACTTCTCGACAGGATGGTTCGGGAGCAGCAGGAAAAGCGATCCGAGGAACGAAAAAGCCAGATCGGGAGCGGCGACCGAAGCGAGCGCATCCGGACGTACAACTTCCCACAAGGACGCGTAACGGATCACCGGATCGGGCTCACCCTCTACAAACTCGAGACGATTCTGCAGGGGGATCTCGACGTGGTGATCGATGAATTGATAACCTACTACCAGACCCAGGCATTGCAGCATGCCGAATCCGAAGCAGACCGAAGCGCCGCCGTGGACCATTCTTAACATCCTCAAGTGGACGACGTCTTATTTTACATCCCATAACGTTGAAAACCCCAGGGCCTCTGCGGAGATTCTCCTTGCGCATGTGTTGGGGGTCAAGCGGATTGACCTGTATATTCGGTATGACCAACCCTTGATCCCCGCCGAGCTATCCCGGTTCAAGGCTACGATACGCCGGCGGGTTCGTCGGGAACCGGTCGCTTACATCGTTGGGGAGAGGGAGTTCTGGTCCATGCCCATCGCGGTTACACCGGACGTGCTGATCCCGCGTCCTGAAACCGAGTGCCTGGTTGAGACAGCTCTTGCAACGTTGTCGTCAGGCCCCGGCGAACACCAGGGGGCGCCGACCGGAATTCTCGAACTCGGCACGGGCTCAGGGGCCGTAGTGCTGGCACTGGCGGCCGAACTCAAGAAAGCGGTATTCACCGCAACGGACCGATCCTTAAGAGCGATTGCAGTCGCCCGGCGGAATGCCCGGCGTTTCAGCCTGGAGCCGCGGATCCGTTTTTTTTGCGGCGACTGGTTCGCATGCCTGCGTCCGCAAGGATTGCACTTCGATATGATCCTGTCCAACCCGCCTTATATCCCGACGGCTGAAATCGACCGTCTTCAGCCGGAGGTGGCCCGGTATGAACCCCGCGGCGCGCTGGACGGCGGTGCGGACGGACTGACGTCGATTCGTGCCATCATTGGGCGTGCCCACCACTATCTCAGATCGGGTGGGTATCTTCTGCTCGAGATCGGATATGACCAGAAGGCGGACATCGAGAGCCTGGCGGGAGAGCATTCGACGTACGTTCAACTCGATTTTATCCGGGATTACAGCGGACATGATCGTGTCGTCCGTCTGCTGCGCAAATGAGGGGCTTTCGGGGTCCAAAAAAAAGTTGCGGAATAAAATTAAGTTTGTTAAACTATTTTGATTTGAAATCGCACGCCTCTGGACCGGGTATCGGGTGCTTTTTTGTGTGAAAGTCGGTGCCGGGGAAGAAAGAGGCGGTGGAAAAACCAACATGAAGGGAGAATTCAATTATGGCGTATGTTACGATGAAGGAACTGCTGGAGGCAGGCGTTCACTTCGGTCATCAGACCAAACGATGGAACCCGAAAATGAAACCCTATATTTTCGGTGCCAGAAACGGGATCTATATTATAGACCTTCAGAAGACGGTCCGGATGTTCAGGACGGCCTACGACTTTATCCGGGACACGGTTGCCGACGGCGAGTCGATCCTTTTCGTCGGAACGAAGAAACAGGCGCGTGACGCCATATACGAAGAGGCCAACCGCGCTGAAATGTTTTATGTCTACAATCGTTGGTTGGGCGGTATGATGACCAATTTCCAGACCATCAAGCAGAGTATCGATCGCCTGAATCATCTGAACGACATCCTGAACGACGAAGAGATGAGCAATCTCTATACCAAGAAAGAACGGCTTCGACTGGGTAAGGAACGACTCAAACTGGACAACAATTTGGGGGGGATCCGGAACATGACGCGCTTGCCGGGCGCGCTGTTCATCGTGGATCCCAAGAACGAAGCCATCGCCGTGAAGGAAGCGAAGCGTTTGGGCATTCCCACCATCGCCATAGTCGATACCAACTGTGACCCCGACGAGATCGATTACATTATTCCCGGGAATGATGACGCCATCCGGGCCATTCGTCTGATTACGTCCAAAATGGCCGATGCTTGTCTGGAGGGGAGGGAACTCTTTTCGGAGAAACAGATGGCCCAGGCTGAGGAGATCGAGGAAGATCTTCCCGAAGTCACGGTTGCCAGCGCCGATTTGAAGCCGGGAGAGAGAAAAGTGATCTCCGACGGTACCGACGGGCCGGTTGTGGAGATCATCAAGCGAACGGCCTCGGAAACCACCGATACCGATAATGTTGACGCAGAAAATGTTGCAGAGGGCACAGGAGAATAACGATGGCAGAGATCAGCGCAGCAATGGTGAAGCAGCTCCGTGAAAGAACCGGAGCCGGTATTATGGACTGTAAGGAGGCCCTTGGCGAGTGCGGTGCCGATATGGACAAAGCCGTCGACTTTTTGCGCAAAAAAGGACTGGCTACGGCTCAGAAAAGGGCGGGTCGCGCCATGAGTGAAGGCGTCATCGAAGCGTATATTCACATGGGCGGCAAGATGGGCGTCATGGTCGAGGTCAACTGCGAGACCGACTTCGTGGCGAAAACCGATGACTTCAAGACGTTTGCCAGAAATATCGCTATGCATATCGCCGCCACCAACCCGGCAGGCATTGTTCCCGACGACGTCCCCGCGGACCTGCTGGCTCGGGAGAAGGAGATCTACCGCGCCCAGGCTCTGGAAACCGGAAAACCCGAATCGGTCGTGGAAAAGATCATTGAAGGAAAACTCGCCAAGTTCCTCAAGGACGTCTGCCTCATGAATCAGGCCTATGTAAAAAATCCCGAGGTCACCGTTGCCGATTATCTCAACGAGGTGATCGCGAAGACCGGTGAGAATATTGTCATCAAACGATTTGCCCGATTTCAATTGGGGGAATAATTTATTTTGACGACGCCAAGATACAAACGAATCCTGCTGAAATTGAGCGGCGAAGCCCTGATGGGCGATCAGGGCTTCGGCATTTCTCCGTCGATGATCAAGTACGTTGCCCGTGAAATCCGATCGATTACCGACATCGGGTGCGAGGTGGCCGTCGTCGTCGGCGGCGGAAACATCTTCAGGGGGATTGCCGCCAGCTCCTACAATATGGACCGCGCCTCAGCCGACCATATGGGGATGCTGGCCACGGTCATCAATAGCCTGGCCCTTCAGGACGCCCTTGAACATTCAGGGGTCCAGACCCGAGTCCAGACCGCCATTTCAATGCACGAGGTGGCTGAACCCTACATCCTGAGACGCGCGGTCCGGCATCTGGAGAAAGGGCGTGTCGTCATCTTCGCCGCCGGTACGGGAAATCCCTATTTTACCACGGACACAGCGGCCGTTCTGAGGGCTCAGGAGATTCACGCCGAAATGTTGATGAAGGCGACCAAGGTCGACGGGCTGTACGATTCGGATCCGGCAATCAACGAAAATGCCGCCTTCATTAAGCACATCAGTTATATGTCCGTGTTGGAGCGGCAACTCAAGGTGATGGATATGACCGCCATCTCACTGGCTATGGATAACGATCTTCCCTTGGTGGTCTTCAATCTGAGCGACGAGGGCAGCATGTTGCGTGTTGTCTGCGGCGAATCCGTCGGATCGAGAATCGACAATGTCACAGACGGTAAAAACCGCGTCGATCGAACGGCGGCCGTTTCCGAAAGTTATCATTGACAGGCCGATGCGCCCCGGATGCGGCTCCGTCGTCGGGCCTTGTCAGGGAGGCGACCCGAAGGATGGACACGAATCGCGATACATCCCTGATACGTCGATTTTCAGACGGTTGGGAACAAGGCCGAGATCACGGTTTGCCGATCGGGAGGGAATGCGGTGCATTGACGATTGCTCATGCCGTGAGGCATGGATACGCTTAACTGCGTTATCGGATTTTTTGCGGAACCGTCAAACATGGAACAACGATACATGAATTGGGAGAACCGCTATGCTTGAGTCAACCTACCAGGAAACCCGAGAGCGGATGAAAAAATCCATCGAGGCTCTCAAAGCAGATCTGAAGCGGGTCCGCACCGGTCGTGCGTCTCTGTCGCTCCTCGACGGTATAAGGGCGGACTATTACGGTACCCTTACACCCTTGGCCCAAATGGCGTCCCTTTCGGTACCCGAAAGCAGAATGATCACCATCCAGCCGTGGGATGTCACCGCCATCAAGGAGATCGAGAAAGCGATCCTGAAATCCGATCTGGGACTCACCCCTACAAACGACGGCAAGATGATCCGCATCACCATTCCTCCTCTTACCGAACAACGGCGGAAAGAATTGGTCAAAATTGTCAACAAGACCTGTGAAGAGGCCAAGGTCGCCATTCGCAATATTCGAAGAGACGCCAACGAGCTGATCAAGGGATTCAAAAAAGACGGAGATATCTCAGAGGATGATGCCTTCAAGGCCCAGGATCAGATTCAGAAGATCACCGACGAATTCGTCAGGAATGTCGACGAAATTTACAAGGACAAAGAGAAAGAGATCCTTGAGTTCTGATGATTTTGTGATCGAACAAGGCCTGGACCCGGGAAGAATGCCGGGTCATATCGCCATGATCATGGACGGCAACGGTCGCTGGGCAAAAAAACGGCTGTTGAACCGGATCAAGGGCCACGAAAAGGGAGCGGATGTCGTCCGGGAAATGGTCCGGGCATGCCGGAAACTCGGTATCTCCATTTTGACCCTATACGCTTTTTCCACGGAGAATTGGGGGCGACCCAAGACTGAGGTCGGGGCATTGATGCTGTTGTTGCGGCGATTTCTGGTTTCCGAGCAGGAAGAGCTGATCCGCAGCAATATCCGATTCAACACCCTCGGCCGGACGGAGCATCTTCCGGATGACGTGCAAGCGTCTATCCATGTCGTCAAAAAACTGACCCGGCACAACGACGGCATGACGCTCAATCTGGCGCTCAGCTACGGCGGCCGGGAGGAAATTACCCGCATGGTGAGGCAAATCGCCCGCATGGTCGATTCAGGTCTCATGACGGCCGACGCCATCACCGAGCGTACCGTGGCGGAGCATCTTTACACAACGGGGATGGCGGATCCGGACCTTTTGATTCGGACCAGCGGAGAGATGCGCCTCAGTAATTTCCTCCTATGGCAGATCGCCTATGCCGAACTTTTTTTTACCCGCACCCTGTGGCCGGATTTCAACGAAGCGGAATTGATCCGGATCCTGAAGGATTTTCAGTCCCGAGATCGTCGTTACGGCCAGGTGGATTGACCTCTCCAAAATTTTGCGCTTTCGTTCCGGGCAGACATCCCGGGAGAACCCTATACGCCCTGTTCATCCGGAGCAATCAATGCATTTAAAAAGATGGATCACCGGTCTTGCAGCGCTTCCGTTCCTTGTCTACCTGATCTATTCGGGAGGGGCTCTTTTTACGCTCTTTATCGCCGCCGTGAGTGTCGTCTCGCTGTGGGAGTACTTCAAAATCCTTTTTGAGGATTCGGCGCTGTCCGATCCGCCCAGACCGGGTTGGGGGATCATTCCGAGCGTGGGAATCGCGATCGCGCCGGTCATGGTTTGGACGGCGCATACATGTTCGATGGACGCGGTCCTCTTCGCTCTTGTCCTGCATCTGATCCTATGCGCCCTGATATCTCTGGTGCGGTTCAAGACAAACCCACGAATTATCGAAACCGTCGTGAAGTCGAGTCAGGGGATGATCTACATTCCCCTGATGCTGGCCTTCGCCGTATGGATTCGGGACGGGGTCGACGGCATGCGTTGGGTTTTTTTTATTCTGGCCGTCGTGTTCGCCGGAGATATCGGTGCCTTCTACGCGGGGACTTACTGGGGCCGTCACAAGTTGTGTCCGTCGGTCAGCCCCGGAAAGACCATCGAAGGCGCCGTGGGAGGGTTGACCGGGAACCTGATCGTGGGTACGATCGTCAAGTTGATGCTCTTTCCCCGACTTCCATGGGCCGGCAGCCTCGTGTTATTTCTGGTGCTGGGCGTCGTCGGGCAGATCGGGGATCTCTACGAATCGGAATTCAAGCGCACGGCCGGAGTCAAGGATTCGGGGAGCCTGCTTCCGGGCCACGGCGGCTTGCTGGACCGCATCGATGCACTGCTTTTTGCCCTTCCGGTTGCATATTTTTTTATAAAATTTATATTATGATTTCAAGTTGTACCGTTATGTCGGTTGCGACTCCGGACGGTCCGGGAGTACCGAAATGAAGCGATTATCCATATTGGGATCTACAGGATCCATCGGCCGCAACGTACTGAACATCGTCGATATGTTTCCGGAGCGCTTTCGGGTGGAGGCTCTTACGGCCAAAGACAACGTCCAACGCCTGGCCCGCCAGATTGAATATTTCCGGCCGAAAATTGCGGCGGTGTTTGACGGCGATGCCGCGGATCGCCTGAAGCGGCTGCTTCCGCCGGAGGTTCGGGTGGAGATTTTCTGGGGGGAGGATGGATACCGGATCGCTGCAGCGAACGAGGAGACCGACATGGTCGTCGCCGCCATGATGGGGGCTGCGGGTCTTTCGCCCACCCTCGCCGGCATTTCCGCCAAAAAAGATATCGCACTGGCCAATAAGGAAACCCTGGTCATGGCCGGATCGCTCGTCATGGCGCGCGCGGCGGAAAACGGCGTGGTCGTCCGGCCCATAGACAGTGAGCACAGCGCCATTTTTCAATCGCTGGCGGGCCAGCGTCGGGAGGATTTGGCCCAGATCCTTCTGACGGCATCCGGCGGACCGTTTCGTCTGACGCCGGCGACGGAGCTTGCGAAGATCAGACCCGAGGATGCCTTGAAACATCCCAATTGGGATATGGGCCCGAAGATCACCATCGATTCGGCGACATTGATGAACAAGGGACTTGAAGTTATCGAAGCCAAATGGCTTTTCGGGGTATCGGAAGAGCAGATCCAGGTCGTTGTCCACCCCCAGAGCATCGTGCACTCCATGGTCGCCTACCGTGACGGGTCGGTGATCGCCCAACTGGGGATTCCCGATATGAGAGGCGCCATCGCCTATGCCTTGTCCTGGCCAGAACGATTGCCGATTCAACAGCCGGCGCCCGATTTCACGGCGTTGGGGGCACTTACCTTCGAAGCCCCGGACAGGGTCAGGTTCCCTTGTCTGGACATGGCCTTCAGTGCGTGCGAGATCGGGGGAACAATGCCGGCGGTCCTGAATGCCGCCAATGAGTCGGCGGTGGCGGCCTTTCTGAAGAAGCGGATTTCTTTCACCGCTATACCTGAAGTGATTGCCTGGGTCATGGATCGGCATGTCCGGACGGATCAACCTTCCCTTGACGACATTCTCGATGCCGACGGGTGGGCGAGGCATGCAGCTTCCGAGCGGATTATGGCAATAGGGAGGTCGATGCCATGAGTACAAGTATTGTCGCGTTCATCATCGTGTTGGGCGTACTGGTTTTTTTTCACGAAATAGGACATTTTCTCGTCGCCCGACTGTGCGGCGTTGGCGTGGAGATTTTCTCTCTGGGGTTCGGCCCCCGGATCGTGGGGAAAACTGTCGGCCGCACCGATTATCGCATCTCGGCCATTCCACTGGGCGGTTTCGTAAAGATGGTGGGTGAGGAGCCCGACGCCGATATCGATCCGGCCGACATGCCGCTGTCGTTCACCCATAAGTCGGTCTATAAGCGGATCCTGATCGTTGCCGCCGGCCCCATGTTCAACCTCATTCTCGCCCTTCTGATTTTTTTCGGCATCTTCCTGGTTTCCGGTACGTATGTCCTGGAACCGGTGGTGGGCTCCGTCGCCGAAGGCGCCCCGGCCCAGGTGTCGGGCCTCCGGGAGGGAGACCGCATCACCGCCATTGACGGCCGGCCCATCGCGACATGGGAAGAAATGGCCGAGGCCATCACGAAGAGCCGTGGAAAGGCGTTGTCGGTAAGTTTCCAACGGGGTGACGAAGGCCGGACCGTGACCATAACCCCCCAGACGACCACCATGAAAAATTTTTTTGGCGAGGAGACCGAGCGGTACATTATCGGCATCACCTCCGGCGGGGTTGTGCATCAACGGGACCTGACCCCTGGACAAGCTGTTGTCGAAAGTTTCGCCAAGACGTACGAGATCACCCGCCTCACCGTTCTCAGCATCGTCAAGCTTATCCAGGGCGTCGTCTCCACCAAGACCCTGGGCGGGCCGATCATGATCGCCCAGATGGCCGGAGAACAGGCGCGGGAAGGAGCCACCAATCTGGTCTTCTTCATTGCCCTTTTGAGCATCAATCTCGGCATCCTCAATTTCCTCCCTATTCCGGTGCTAGACGGCGGACACCTCGTCTTTTTCTTTATCGAGGCCGTGACGGGCAAGCCCGTCAACCGACGGGTGAGGGAGGTGGCACAGCAGGCCGGCATTTTTGTCCTGCTCCTGTTGATGATATTTGTCTTCTACAACGACCTTTCCCGGATTTTTGCAACGAGTTGACCTTAACCCCAAAGCTCTCATGACATTATGCCGTATCGATTAGAAATCACATCCCGATCCGATATCCCGGATCCGGAAGGCCAAGGCATCCGCCGAAAGGCGAAGGACTATTTCGGCATCGACATTGCGGACGTTCGGATCATCCAGGTCGTCACCATTGATGCCGATCTGACACCCGACCAGCTGACAATGCTTCAAAGGGATCTTTTTACCAATCCCGTCACCCAGGTGTCGTCTTTTGACCCGCTTCCGACGCCGTTCGACTTCACACTGTGGGTCGGCTATCGCCCCGGCGTCAAGGACAATCCCGGCGCCACCGCCGTGGAGGCGATGGCCGATGTGTTGGGGACGGCCTTTCCCCCGGAGGCGGCGGTCTATACCTCCAAGCGCTATTGTCTCACGGGCGCCGCGCTGACCGCCGAGCAGGTGGACCTGCTGGCCGCGGAACTCCTGGCCAACGACATCATCCAACAGTGGCGGGTGATCGGAAAAGATCGCTGGGACCCCAGAACGGGGATCGGCATCATCATCCCCAAGGTCACGTTGAATCATACCCCGACCCTTCAGATCGTCCCCATCGACAGCGATGCAGCCCTTCAACAGGTCAGCGATGCCCGGAATCTCGCGCTCAATCCCAACGATATTCCCATCATCCGCGCCTATTTCCTGAGGCCCGACGTTCGGGAAGCGCGGTCGGTGATGGGCCTTTCGGACCCGACCGACGTTGAGCTCGAGTACATCTCCCAGGCCCGGAGCGATCATTGCAATCACAACACCTTTGGCGGTCGGTTCCGCTATCAGGCCGGTCCTGATGCGCCGGTGGAATTCGTGGACAACCTTTTCAAGACCTTTATCCAGGAGCCGACCCTGACCCTTGCGGCCAAAAAGCCATGGGTTGTTTCCGTACTCTGGGACAACGCCGGCGCCGGCCGGTTTGACGCGGATCATTACTACGTGATCACCGGTGAGACCCACAACTCTCCCTCCAACATGGAGGCCTACGGGGGGGCCATCACCGGCATCGTCGGGGTCTACCGGGATCCCATGGGGACGGGAAAAGGGGCGCGCCTGGTAATGGGCACCTACGGGTATTGTGTCGGCCCGCGGGATTACGACGGCCGCCTGAAGCCCCGCCTTCACCCGCGAAGGCTTCTGGACGGCGTGGTCGAGGGCGTTCGCGACGGCGGAAACAAGAGCGGGATTCCCACGACCTTCGGTCAGGTAACCTTTCATCCCGGGTACCTCGGGAAATGCCTGGTTTTCGTCACTGCCGTGGGCATCATGCCCGCCGTTGTCGACGGGGAGCCGAGTGATCGGAAAACGACGTCCCCCGGCGATCTGGTGATCATGTGCGGCGGCCGGGTGGGTAAGGACGGCATCCACGGCGTCACGGCGTCGTCGGAGGTCTTCTCCGAACATACACCGGCGGGTCACGTCCAGATCGGTGATCCCTACACCCAGAAGAAGATGCACGATTTTCTGCTGGAGGCCCGGGACGAAGGACTCATCGCCTTTATTACCGACAACGGGGGCGGGGGGCTTTCCTCTTCGGTGGGGGAGTCGGCCCGCTACAGCAACGGGTGCGAAATCCAGCTGGAAAAGGTGCCTCTCAAGTACGAGGGCCTCGATCAGTGGGAGATCTGGGTTTCCGAGTCTCAGGAGCGCATGACCGTCGCCGTCAAACCCAATCATATCGACCGGTTCATGGCGCTGTCGAAAAAACACGCCGTCGAGAGTACGGTCATCGGGCGATACACCGATACGGGCATGCTCCACATCACCTACGAGGGGGAAACCTGCGCCTGCGTGCACATGGATCTGCTTACCGCCGGTTTTCCCCAATGGGAATTCGATGCCGTATGGCTCTCCCCGGAAGCGCGGGGTCTGACGGAGCCGGTTCTCGAGCCGCCCATGAACTACGGCCGTCTGCTTCTCGATCTTCTCGCACGACCCAACATCTGTTCAAAGGAGTGGATCATCCGACAGTATGACCACGAGGTGCAAGGGGGGAGTGTCATCAAACCCCTGGTGGGCGCCCAGCGGGATGTGCCCGCCGATGCGGCGGTGATCCGCCCGGTTCTGGCTTCAACGAAAGGGCTTGCCGTTTCCCAGGCCTTGCTGCCGTATTATTCGGCCATCGACGCCTATCACATGACCGCCTGCACCATTGATGAGGGCGTACGGCGGCTCATTGCCGTCGGCGCCGGTGTCGACCATATCGGCGGCGTCGACAATTTCTGCTGGCCCAACATCCAGTATCATCCGGAAAAGAATCCCGACGGCCGCTTCAAGGCGGCGCAGCTGGTCCGCGCCTGTCGCGCGCTGAAGGATCTCTGTCTGGTCTATGGGATTCCGCTCTTATCGGGAAAGGACAGCATGTATGTCGACGGTCATCTGGTGGGGCCATATGGAGAGAGCCACAAGGTGTCGGCTCTCGAGACGCTTCAGTTTTCCACCATCGGCGTGGTTGACGACATCGACCTGTGCATGACCCCGGACAGCAAGGCGCCCGGAGACCGGGTCTACGTTCTGGGAGAGACCCGGAACGAGATGGGGGCTTCGGAATACTATGCCCATCTGGGTTATTTAGGGCGCAACGTGCCCCGGGTCCGTCCCGACGAGACCCTGCCCCGGTACGCGGCCCTGGCCGATGCCGTGGCCGACGGGCTTCCGGTATCGATTCACGGCGTCTACCGGGGGGGGCTTGGCGTCCATCTGGCCATGGTGGCTATGGGAGGAGATCTGGGTATGGAGATCGACATGACCCGGATCCCCGCTGAAAAGGGATTGCGGCCGGATGCCCTTCTTTTTTCGGAATCGGCGGGACGTTTCATCGTGACGGTGCCGTCCGACCGTTGTCGTGCTTTCGAGCGGCGACTGGCGGGCACCGACTTTGCCTGTATCGGCACGGTGACCGAAAGTCCCAACCTGGTCATCCGGGGGCTGGACGGCGGCACGCTGGCGGTACTCTCGGTGACCGCGCTCAAATCCGCCTGGAAAGGCACCTTTGGAGAATTGATATGAACCGCGACGTGAATGTTCTGGTGCTCACCGGATACGGTCTCAACTGTGATCACGAAACCGTCTATGCCTTCGAACAGGCCGGCGCAACGGCCCGGCGCGTTCATATCAACGCCCTGATTGACGGCAGTGAGCGTCTGGACGAATTTCGGATCATGGTGTTTATCGGCGGCTTCAGCTGGGGGGACGACCACGGCGCCGGCGTTATACAGGCGGTCCGCCTGAAGCATACCATCGGTGACCGGATCCTCGACTTCATCGATCGCGGCAATCTGGTCCTGGGCATCTGCAACGGATTCCAGACCCTCGTCAATCTTGGCTTGCTCCCCGGCGTCGACGGAGACTATACGACCCGGTCCGTGGCCCTGATTCATAACGACTGCGGTAATTTTCGGGATGACTGGGTTCATCTGCGGGTCAATCCAGCCTCCCCCTGCGTCTTTACCCGGGGAATGGATCGCCTGTATCTGCCCGTCCGCCACGGGGAAGGAAAGTTTTTTGCCGACGGTCCGGTGTTGGAACGCCTGATCCAAAACCGGCAGGTGGTGATGCAGTACATCACCCCCGAGGGGGCGGCGGCGGAAGGCCGATTTCCCGACAACCCCAACGGCGCCATGGCGGACATAGCCGGCATCTGTGATGCCACGGGACGGGTCTTCGGCCTTATGCCCCATCCTGAAGCCTACAACGATCCCACCAATCATCCCACCTGGACCCGGAACAAAGTCGACCTTCCAAAACACCGGCGAATGCCTGCACCGGGTGTACAGCTTCTCAAAAATGGTGTCGATTTTATTCGCGGCGCATGAATACCGATGCATGAGGGCCGGGAAACGCCTGGATGACTTCCAATCGGCACCGGCCCCTTGACACCCAGTTGTGTAATTATTTATAGGCCTATAAAAAAAACAATAGATCGAGTCGCGTTTTCCGACTTTTTTCACTTTCCCGCCATTCCGGTTCATATATATTTCATCCCAGACCACTGCGTTCCAGATCCTTCTTGCAAGCCGTGTCAAAGATTCTACATCAAGAATTGTTTTGCATTATGACGACATTCGTGAATACATATGAAAAAAATTAGAGGGTATAAAATGGGGAATAAAGGATTTACCTTCACGGAGTTGATGATCGTGGTGGCCGTGGCGGCAATCTCCGTGACGATGGCGTTTCCGACGTTTTTGGCCCAGAGGAATAAAGCACGCATCAAAAGAGCGGGACGAGACATGGTTTCCCATTTTCAGATGGCCCGGATCAATGCCATGCGGGACGGAAGGGACTGGGCGATTTTTTTTGACGCGGCAGGGGATGCCTACAGGCTTGTCCACGCGGGTGCGGATCGGCATCTGGATACCGGAGACGACATCACGGTGAAAACCGTTTCGTTATCGGAATATGGCGATGTTTCCTTCGGCATTGGGTCCGGTATCGGACCGCGGCCCGGCGGTGTCGTTCCCGAAAACGGGGTGACGACCTTTTCCGGAAACACGTTTCACTTCGATCCCGGCGGCATCAGCAACAAATCCGGAACGGTGTATATGAAAAACGGGAAAGGTCAGACCTTTGCCGTCGGCACCATCACCGTTACCGGGAGAGTGAAGGCATGGGCCAACTGGGGGCAGGGATGGGAAGAGTAAATGAAACCCTTTAAGACCATCGGCGGCGAAGGGGGCTTTACGCTTCTGGAGATACTGTTTGCCGTGGTCATCCTGTCGGCAGGCCTGTTGGGGGTGGCGGCCATGCAGGTGACCGCGATTCACGGAAACGGCTACGGCATGAAACTGACCGAGGCCACCGATCGGATTGTCACCCGAATGGAGGCCGTCAAGAAAATGCCCTATCCGAGCATCCAGAGTGAGGATGAGGAGACGGACGCCGAAGGGTTTACCAGGAGGACCATCGTTCAGACGGACACCCCCCTGTCCGGGGTCAAGACCGTCGAGGTCGAGGTCTCGTGGAACGACCGGCAGGGAACCCAAAACCACAGGTTTTCATTCCATACGATCATCATGGAGTAGGGCAGAGGAGACACGGCGTGGAGAGCACATTTAAGGACCAATCAGGATTTACCCTTCTGGAGATGCTTGTTGCCGCCATGCTGGGACTCGTTGTCATCACCGCGGCCCTGGGGGTCTTGAACAGCAGCCAACTATCCTACAATGTCCAGGAGGATATCGCGGCCGTTCAGCAGGATGTGCGGATGGCGAGGACTTTCATCGAACGGGACGTCATCATGGCCGGTGCGGGACTTGGGGAGTTCCCGAGACTGGCCGGCCTGCCGGCCGAGGCTTTTTCCGCCTTCACCTTTGACAACAACGGCGGTGAAAACGGCAGCGACATACTGACGATTCGCTACGTCGTTCCCAGTTCGGACGTCTGCGGACCGCCGCCATCCGGAATCGGCTCCTGCGCGGATCTGCCCAAGCTGACGCTCAAACCGGATAAAAAAGACCCCACGGCGGCCATGCCCATCACCGCCGCGGTCGCCATTGTCAACGAAGATCTCAATGCCACATCTCCCATAGATTATAACGCTTGGGACAGGGATTGCTATTGCGATGGGGTGACCTATACACAGCCGCAACCCCATATGAACGGCATTATCATCGCGCCGGGCGGGGCCATGGCCGACGAGGTGGTGATCACCCAGGTCATCGCCAACAGCAGCAAACTGGGGAACCATCCGGTACTGGATTATGCCAACAAGGTGCTCAACAAGTACCCTCCCGGCAGCACCATCATGTTTTTCAATTTCGAGCCATTGGAAGAGATTCGTTATTATCTCCAGGACGGGGCGCTCATGCGGCTCCATGAAAAAGACCTGAGAAACAGCACCGGCACTACGACACCCAATCCGGTCGTGGAGCACATCGAGGACATCCAGTTCGCCTTCGGGCTCGACACGGACGACGATAATCTGATCGACACCTGGATCAACGGAGAGGATGCGGATGATTTCGACGCGGACGGGGATTTGAAGGATGCGGACAAGCCCCTGGTTCGGGCGTTGCGGATCAGCGTCCTGGGCCGCACGGCAAAGGCCCGAAGGGAGCTCGCCCCGGACAGGCGGCCGGCCCTCGAGGATCACCCCGCGGCCGAAGCAACGGATTTTCACCGGCGCAGGCTTTCCCAGGTGACCGTCGCCCTGCGCAACATGGGACTCAACTGATCGGAGGTTGAAGCAATGAAGACACGCTGCGGCTTTGGGTTCAAACGGTTGTTCCAATCCGAAGGGGGATCGGCGTTGGTGATCTCCATGCTGCTGTTGGTGGTCCTTACCATCATCGGCGTGGCAGCCACCAATACGTCCGTCCTTGAAATTCTGATCGCCAATTCGTCGAAAAAAAAAGCAGAGGCCTTTTATGCGGCTGAGGCGGGGATCGACCACGCCAGAAAATTGCTGAGCGACATGATCGCCGCCCAGGCGAGCCTTGACACATGGGATCTTTCGGACTTCGCGGACGTCTCTTCTTCGGAGGCGGAGCATCCCGGGGAAAAATACGTGTTTCAGAACAAGGCTGTCGGCGACTGCGCTTACACCGTGACCGTTTTCGCGGGCAAGGCGAACACCGAAGGCCTGATCTTCCTCAAGTCCGTCGGCACCAGCCCCAACGGGGGCCGTGCGGTTCTCGAGGTGAGTTTTCTGGGCAAGCGTGTCCTGCCGTCGGGAACGACCTCCTTCAGCAGTTACGGCGGACAGCAGAATGCCGGGTCCGCCAAAAGCAACACCGGATATGACATCAACGCCATGACGGCCGATGAGCTGAGTACGTACCAACTGAACGAGGACGCCTGACGCGGCGCTTCCGGACGCCGACGGGAGATGCGTTGAGGATGATCCGGCTATTGGAGGGAACAACATGAGCGCAAAGTCAAAAAACGCAGTGATCCGAAGGTCCCGGCTGATTCTGGTCGCGGTGTGGAGTCTGCTGCTCAGTGTACAGACCCATACCGTCCAGGCGGCGATTGACGGCTGCAGCGCCCCCATCAGTTCCTCGGATTACGGCGGCTGGTCTGAAGGCGACTTTACCCTGTCCAATCTCGTCAAGAACGAGAGCGGTCATCTGGTGTTGGATCCCGCCGGGATCTCGTGGGATCAGGAGGGCATTGCCCTGGATGCCGTCAAGGATATCAGCGTCACCTATGTTTATCAGGACGGCGGTTTGGAAAACGCCAGGCTCGGATGGCTCTACGACGCGTCTTCGGACATGCCGGAAGGCGAACCGCGCTGGATATTCGACCCGCTGGGGAGCAGTCCGGGCTCGGAAACCCAGACATTCCTGACGGACCCAGAGGGTGCGGCACTGCCCTATGGTTCGAACCGCAAGATCGTATTCGTATTGGAGCTGGCGGACGGCACCCGGTTTTACACCAGGAAAGCCTGGAATGCCGTATTTGAGAGTCGATGTGACACCAAGTATGACGGGTTTGCGAAGAAAATCATATTATATAAAGAATTTACGTATGGCGGATCCATCTGCAGAAAAGCAAATGAAATGCAATTTGATACCGTCTCGGGATATGATGACCAGGGATGGCTGAATGCGGCGCCCAGAAGCTGGCTGCAGGAAAAAGGGTATGGCATTCCCCAAGGGGATATCAACCTTAAACTGATTGACGGCGAAAAAACGCCCAAAGCGGTAATGGCGGCGCCCGACAATACCGAGAATGCCGTGATCCTCGGATTTGACGCCGTCAACACCAACAATGCCTTTGACTTCAACGATCTGGTCTTTATGGTGACCTTCAAGACGGTCGGCGTGATCCGGTTGAACAACGGCGCGGCCATGGTTCCCGGGGGATATCACGGGTTTTATACCCAACTTCAATTCGAGGCATGGGACGGCATGCCGGCCGGTTCCGAGGTGGCCTATTATTACTCCGTCCACTATATGACCGACCAATATGCCAATTTCATCCTCGATGCGGCAGGTCAACAGATTCCGGTCTGGCACGAAATCGAAGCCTCGGATTGGGGCGAGGTCCACAGCTTCACGGCTCAAGACGGAACGGCACGCTTCACAGAGGATCAAAAGCCGGACATCGATGAAACGAATATTCTGGAGAGCTGGGAAAGAACGAGTCCCACCTATACCCATCGAAAAGCGGTAATCGATCTGGTCGGCAAGGCGGTGATCGGCCGCGACCTCCTGTGGAAGGCGGAATTGAGGGGCGACCGGGGAACGTCGCCGATGGTGGTGGACGTGAAGCTTTCCGCCCTGGTCTCGAGAGAGACGGTCTCCCGTTCGGTGCCGGTGGTGCAGACCAACGTCGTCTACTCCGGCAGCTTCGATCTGCCGGAT